>JAHFTM010000026.1 GCA_023269335.1 Chlamydiia bacterium | reverse complement strand
CGAACGTATCTTCTGTAATCTTGGCTTGGATAGGGATTACGCCAGGAAGTGCTTCTTGCACTGCAAGGGCAAGCAGGAGAGCAGCCGTTTGTTGAAAAAATATTTTAGAATCACTTGACGAAGGACTATTTGGCGTATTTGAATCCATACAAAAAAATTGGGATATAGCTGACTCGAACAGCCGACCTCCACGATGTCAACGTGGCGCTCTAACCAACTGAGCTAATATCCCAACAAAGTTACACTACCTTATTGTACTGTAAAATAAGCAAACATGATAGAATACCCATCTTAAAGATTGCAATGAAAATGAGAACACAATTTCCCCTTTTTTGCTCCCACCTCGATCTGGCACATAGCTACTGGAAAGCGCTGATCTGCCCAAAAGGACAGGATATGGCTCTAGATGCCACCTGCGGGCAAGGCTATGACTCTGTATTTTTAGCCTCTCTTGGCTTGAGAAAGCTTTTCATTTTTGATATTCAAAAAAAAGCATTGGAAATAACCAAATCCAAACTTGAGAACTGCTCGATAGAGCTCTCTTTTTTTGAGCTGTGTCACTCAAAAATCGACACTGTGATCCCTAAAGAATCGCTCAAACTCATTGTTTACAACCTTGGCTACCTTCCAGGCAGCGACAAACAGATCAAAACAGTACCGAAAACCACGCTAGAAAGCGTACAGACAGCACTGGATCTTTTACAGCCTGGCGGGGCTATCAGCATCACCTGCTACCCAGGACATGAAGAGGGAGCACTTGAAGAAAATGCACTCGTCGCATTTTCCAAATCGCTTGCCTCAAGTTCTTGGAATGTCTGCTATCATCAATTCCTCAATCGAAAAGCTGCTCCCAGCCTACTCTTGATTCAAAAGCACAGTAGTTAGTCGCTGTCTCCACCTTCTTTTTTTCCTGCTTTTTAAAAAACTGAGCCGGTGGTGGCAATAGGCCTACATAATAAAGGCAGTACCAAATAGCAAGAAGCGCCATTAAAAAAAGGGCCAGGCGAATAAGAAAGCGAAAACTCAAAATAATCAAAACAATCCCGATAAGCACAACTACAGGCCAAAAGAAAAAATTGTCAACGTATGGCATAGTTCAGACCTTCTACAGTTCCTTGTTCATTTAAGTTAAGACCATCTGAGGGCTCATCAAAGCCTAAGTAGCGCCTTGTCTGCGGCATAATAAAAAAACTCCCGCAAATTACCAATAAAGCTCCCTTTCCCTCTCCTTCCCCCTCTTTTGCAGCGGCCGAAAAAGCCTTCTCCACCCCTTCTTCAACCGTTTTACACAAATGCAACACAACTTGAGAAGCCCACTCTTTAGCTATCGCCTCTAACTCGTTTACTGTTTGCGCCCGCGGATGCTCTGCCTGGACAAAGTAGACAGCTGATGCGCATTTCATAATTTCTTCTAAACAAGAACTTATATCTTTATCTTTTGATGCACCATAGACAACATAAACAGGAACATTGCCATAACTGTTTTGAATTCGCAATCGAAGTTTTACCATTGCGTCTGGATTGTGTCCTACATCAAGGATGGTCGCTTTTGGAATTTGGTTGCCAAAGCGCTTGATGAGTTGCTTTGCCTCGACTGTTTCAAAGCGACAAGGCGGAAGTGCTTTTAAGCCTTGCTCAAGGCTCGCCTCACTCACAGTAAAACTATTAGAAATGACTTCAATGGCTTTTTTGGCAACTGCACAATTTTCCTGTTCTACATCTTTTGCATCCATCTCAACTTTAAAAAGCTGTGAGCTAAAAGCTTGAGCTACCGGTACAATATATTCTGAAGGCACATTTGGACCTATCACCACCGGCACATGCCGCTTAATGATTCCCGCTTTTTCTTTTGTGATCGCCTCAATAGTATGTCCAAGGAGAGCCATATGATCAAAGCTAATGGATGTAATTACAGAAAGAATTGATCGCGAAATATTTGTTGCATCAAGTCTTCCTCCAAGACCTGTTTCAAGTACACATACATCCACTTTCTCTTGCGCAAAAAAAAGGAAGGCTAACATGGTGACATACTCGAAAAAAGTAGCTTCTATCCTCCTTTCTCGACTCACTTGTAATATCCTTTGTAAAAGCTCTGCTACCTCTTCCTCAGAAATCTCTTTGCCGTTGATGCGAATACGCTCGCGAAATGAAGAGATATGAGGAGAGGTGTATAGCCCTACCTTATAGCCACTTAATGTAAGTGTCGAGGCAATTTTTGTTGTGACCGAGCCTTTTCCATTTGTGCCTGCAATGCAAATAGCTGGATAGGATTGCTCCGGGTTTCCAAATGCATCAGCAAGTCTCTGAATATTTTCTAATCCAAGCCTCATCCCTGCATTCTGATTAATTAAATAAATATCATTTAAAATAGATTTATAACTAAAAAAATTCATTGCATTGACTCTCATTTACTAACTTAGCATAATTCATTTGTATATTTTACTGTGTTTATTAATTTTAATTTCAGGATCGTTATGTCAATCTTTTCAAGTGTCAAAGCTGATTTTCCCAACTTTCAGAAATACTTTCACCATGATTCGGCTCGCGACTGCATGAAGCATATGTTTAACGATGACACAACCGGCGAAATCGTCATCAACTTCTTAAGCGAAGCTCTTAAAAATGGTGACTGGGGAAAAAAGGATTTAACCAAGAGACTTGTCTTTCGTGGATTTAAAAATTTAAGTACACAAAAAAAGACCCAGGAAATTTCCAAAAAAGTAGCTGAAAAATATAACGAAATCAAACCTAGATTTCATGCAACTATTCCCAAAAAAACCCATACAGAAAAAAGCACTACAAAGAAATCTGCTAAAAGTGAACAAACCAAAAAGTCAAAAAAAGAAAAAGTAAAACCTACAGAGCAAAAAAAGGCCGAGCTCAAAGTTATTACCTCAGTTGCAAAAAAATTAGAAGTTACCTTGCCCGTACAAACAGAGCAAAAGCTACAAACAGAGCAAAAGCTACAAACAGAGCAAAAGCTACAAACAGAGCAAAAGCTACAAACAGAGCAAAAGCTACAAGCAGAGCAAAAACTACAAGAAATGCAAAAACTGCAAAAGCTTATTGAGCAAGAGAAGAAAGATGCTGAATTTGCACGCTTGTTTATCGAGCAAGAGAAAAAAGATGCTGAATTTGCGCGCTTGTGTGCAGTAAACCCAATTCCTTCAAAAGAAGAATTCCACAGGTTTGTAGCACCGACTGATCCTCTAGTTGCAAAAAATTGTATCTCTCAACATTTTTATGAAGCAATGCTCCGAATAAAAAAAATATTGATCGATCAAAAACTGTATGCTGCTGAAGAGATCGCTGAAATCATGGAAGAATCCTACCACGCCATGCTCGACCTCTCACTCTTACATCTTTTAAAAACAGCCAAAACACGACAAGAGCTTCTGATTTTAACAAGCCTCGTACGTGATTTTTCACTGCATAAAAATCTGAGTGCCCTTGAAGCTAAATTTGTGCTTTTATCGGCCCAACAATGGATAACACTTACTAGGTTAGCTACGCATAAAGATGCAAATGCAGCAAAAAATGAAAAAGATCCATTAATTAAAGCAGTACTTGCATTAATTGGCGAGGTGCGGATTGAAATAGAACAGAACATCCTTAATTTAGCATCAAACACAAATAACAGTGCATACAATTTTAATAATGTGTTTAAATAATTGACAAAATTAAAATAACTATGTATTATAATTAGCATCTAAAATAATAACCAAGGTGTTTACATGAAAATATACTCTCAATATAAAAGCGAATTTCATGATTTTAAGAAAAGCTTAGCTCATGACCATCCAGAGAATGTTGTAAAATCTGTAGAACGCAGAAAGGGCCTCAATGGTGTAGTACTTCTTGCAGCGAAAGCACTTATAGTTGACAAGCAAAAAAATCCTCATTTCAAAGCACTAATCGAAGCTTGTTTTGAAGCTCTGAAAGGGCATAACCTTGCCAAAGAGATGACACACAAAGTAGCAGTATTGCAGCATAACTTCGAACAAATTCATCCAAAAAAGAACGGTGCAGAGAAACAAAAGATGCCGCCTCAAGCTCCAGCTCCTGCAGCTCCTGCTGTTGTTGAGGAAGCTCCTGCAGCTCCTGCTCCTGCTCCTGCTCCTGCTCCTGCGGCTCCTGCTGTTATTGCAGCTCCAGTTGTTGAGCAAGCTCCTGCAGCTCCAGCTCCTGCTCCTGTTGTTGCACAAGCTCCGGCAAGTGGTTATGGCAACTGGCTTGCTAATTTCGTTCCAGCACCCATTGCTCACCTTGCAAACGCACTCAATTTCTCAGCAGCTTTCAACCAAGCACCAGCAGCTCCAGTTGTTGCACAAGCTCCAGCTCCAGAGGCACCAGCGGCTCCAGTTGAAGCAAATGCTGACGCAGATGCTCCAGATCAAGCCTCAGCGCCCCTGAATAGGGATGCTGAAGTTGCAGCCTTGAAAAAGCAACTGAAGAAAGCTGAAAAGCGTGCAAAAGACGCAGAAAGTGCCGTTGCAAGAGGCTTGGTAGTTCCTGGCAATCTAAGACCTAAAAAAATACCGTCAAAACGAGAATCTTAAGACTCTTGATAAACGCGAAGCGTTTTTGGAGTGCTGCAGCTTGATGCAGCTTTGTTACGGGCAGGCTTGACTGCCCGTAACCTTTTGAAAATGGTTCCACAGAGTAAGAAATACCTCTGTTGGAGCAAGCTTACAGCCAAGCTTCACTTCAGGTCTCGTACTTCCATGAAAATCTGAGCCACCTGTTGTAAATAGCCCTTTATCTTTAGCAAGCACTACCCACTTTTCATCAACACGAGCATCAAAACGGCAATAGTAGGCTTCAAGGCCATCAAATTGACATTTCAACAGCTCATTCAGCACTTTCTTCGTGTAAATCAAATGAGGATGGGCAATTACAGCCACACCAGAAGATGCATGGATCGCCTCAATAGCCTCTTCAACACTATACTTTTTCCCTGGAACATAACAGGGCTTACCTTCGCCAATATATTTTCGAAAGGCTTCTTGAATAGTCGTTACATACCCTTTGTCCATCATACCTTTAGCGATATGTGGTCGTCCATAAGCTGTGCGCAGGTCATCTCTTTTGACAATGTCTTTTTCCTCAATGCGAATACCAACATCCCAAAGCCTATCTAAAATCTCTTTATTTCGTTCAATCCTATGTTTACGGCATGCCTGGCAAAACTCTTGCAGTACCTTTGCCTTTGGATCAAAGGCATAGCCTAGAACATGGATCTGTGTATCGCCAAATGTTGTTGAAAGCTCTACGCCAGGTAGCAGCCTGATCTCATCTTGAGGCAAATGAGCCACTTCTTCATAAGCAGAAATAGCATCGTGGTCTGTGATACTCAGCGCATTGAGCCCTATTTTTTTTGCAAGCTGAACGAGCTCCAATGGGGTATAAGAGCCATCTGAATGGGTCGTGTGGCAATGGAGGTCCGCCTTTATCTCTGGCATTCGATGACCCGAATTTCAGGTTCAAGATCATAGCCATGCTGCTCTTTTACTTTTTTTTGCACAAGCTGTATAAGCTCCAACATATCTTTAGAAGTGCAAGTACCCGTGTTCACAAGGAAATTGGCATGCATCTCCGATACTTTGGCCAGACCACAATGCACACCCTTTAATCCGCTATTATCAATCAAAAGCCCTGCAGATGCCCCCACAGGGTTGCGAAAAACACAACCCGCTGTCTTTTCATGATACGGCTGTGTGCGGATGCGATAGTCTAAAAGCTCAAGCTGCTTTTTACGAGCACCTTCTTGCGGACTCAAACAAAAACGAGCACTCGCAATGGCACCTTTCATCTTTTGAAAGGCGCTGAAACGATAAGAAAATTCAAGCTCTTCTTTTTTTAAAAGGTGAAGCTCTCCTTTCTCATCTACAAACTCAACTTCTGAAAGTACACTTTGTGTGTCAGAGCCTTGAGCTCCTGCATTCATAAATATAGCGCCGCCAACAGTCGCTGGAATGCCCGCAGCAAATTCAAGACCGGAAAGCCCCCTTCTAGCTGTCTGCATGCCAAGCAATGAAAAGCTAAAACCTGCTCCAACATAGATCCCGTGATTTTCGATTTCATGGCAAAAATCAATTTTATTCAAAATCACAAGTCCATCGAAACCATCATCTGAAAAAAGACAGTTTGACCCTTTTCCTAAAACAAAAAATGGTAGTTTCTCACTGAAGCAAAAATGCAACACCTTTTGAAGCTCGCTAATTTCTTTTACTTCAATGAAATAGCGCGCAGCTCCCCCAATGCCAAATGTGGAATGCTCTGAAAGGAGTTTGCTTTTCGTAAAGTTAGAATACACCTCTCACCTCTTACGTAGTAGTCATTGTACGTTTTATAGAAGCATCCATTAAAGCCAAAATAAACCCTTGTGCCTCAGGTGTGGTAAACTTTCTTGCAAGACGCAACGCTTCGGCAATCACCACTCTAGACTCATTCTTCTTTTCAATAAAAAGTTCAAAAAATGCGAGCCTCAAAATATTGCGTTCAATGGAATGGATCCGCTTCAAATCATAAGAGTGCGATACCTCTCGAATGAGAGTATCAAGTTTTTCTTTTTCTTTATGAATCATGGTAGCCTTTGTCAAGCACTCTAGCACATTTTTTTTGCTGATCTTGTGCTCTCTCATGATGAAACTGCAAAGCTCATCAGCACTGCTTTCATGAAACTCATAACTGTAAAGAATTTCAAAGACAAGTTCTCTGTTTTTTTGCTGTGGTAGTGTCACTTTGTATTATACCTTTTTAAATCGTCAATTGTTTTGATAGTTTTTGCTTTTACAAAATCCTGCAAGGCTTTCATCTCAGCTACCTTTAACACTTTCGTGCCACATGCAGCACTCATCAACTCAGAGTGGAATAAACTATCTAAGTCAATCCCTTGCATTTCTAAATATTTTACCATTTCTTCTTGTTCTTCTTTAGGCACAAAAGCATCTTTAATAAAATTCATTAAATTGCCGCGTTTGATCAAATCAACCGCTGAAATTTCATCATCCGGCTCTTGTATGTTTTTAGCGCGCTTTGCTATCTGCTCACGCGTTGTAAAAAGCCCACGCAGTTCGTTTAAAAACTCGCAAACAAGTCCAACGAGTCCATTTTTCAATAGCTTAGCTCGTGCATCAAGCTGTTCAATTTTCTGCTTCCAGTCTGCCTGCTTGACCTTGTCTTTCAATCGTAAAATAACAGCGTTGTAGAAATTAATATACTGAATTAATCCAATTTTAACGGGCGCGAGTCTACCGCCTACAAACTCTTCTGGTAGTGCCACTAATCTCGTTCGTAAAGCTGCAGTTTCATCCTCATCCTCAAAACTGTGTGTTTTGATTTTCTCATAAAGCTCAACTTTCTCGCGTTGTACAGACTCTTTTTTCATTTCTAAAAACTCTAACCGACTCAGTAAATTGTCATAACAAATTTCCAAAAATTCTAGCGAATTTTCAGCAGAGCAGATACATTCTTGATACAAAGTAAAAGCAAAGCTTGAGCGTTTTGCACTGTAGTCAAAAAGATCGAACATAACCTGCAGAGAATCACCTGAACTACGCCGCACAACCGAATAACAACTTTGTTTTGAAAAATAGCTAGAAAGCTGTGGGAAATGCTTGCGAAAAAGCTCTCCATTATCACGTATTGAATAGGCAAGATAAGCATCGATTAAATTTCTTTTGAACTCATCTACCTCTGGATAGTTTTCGATTGCTAAGTGAGCATCAGAAATAGCATCCAAATATCTCCCAAGCTTGATTTTTGATTCAATCCCCTTCAAAATAAGCTCTTTTTTAATGGCAACAATCTCGGCATTTTTCTGGGAAAGTCGATGCAAAATTTCAAACGCCTCTTTCGATCTTCCTAAATCCAACAAACAGTGCGCTTTTTTGAACGAACAGCTCACCGGACGGATCTTGCGAGAAAGCAGTTTATCAAAATAGTCAATCGCCTTTTCTCGCTGCCCAGCCTGCATATATAAGTCACCTAACCTCTCGAGAATCCCACCATTTCGGGGAGCAATGGTTTCAAGGCGTCGATACACTTTCAACGCTGCGCTAAATTGCCCTTCAATCAGCACCCGATCAGCACTTACTTGACAACGCTTGAGATACCCTCGAAAACTTGCTTTAAGCGCAGCATCCAGCTGTTTTAGCAGTATTTGTGAAGGATGGTCACCCCCTAAGCCGAACCGAGAACGCCAGAACTGCCAAGGCCCTTGTGCTTCTTCAATTTTCTTCAAGCCTAGACTATAGCAATGGATTTTATCTAAAATCTCTCCAAGCTGCGCTGAAAGTTCTTCCGGCTCTTTTGTCGTTTGATAAGAACAGCCCTCTATTTTCTTGATAAATGCTCTTCCAATATCATCTACAAGACGCACAAGACCATCGAAAGATTCCTGTGTCTGAGCCTCTTTTTGCAAGAAAGAGGCTTGTGTATTGACTGCTACAAATTCATCATCTGCTTCGTTTGCTGATTCATGAAATGTTGGTGGTAGAACTTGATTTGAGATACCGCTTAGAGCTAAGCTCATAAAACCACCCCTCAGAATTATCTCTAAATTATTAACCCACTAAAATACCAAAATTGGAATTTGATTAGCAAGGATCATGTATTATCTTAATTTTTGTTGAATTTTTGTCGATGGTAGGATAATCATGAGGCTTTCTTTCTATGAGGGTTTCATGACGCGAACTAAAATTATTTGTACTATCGGCCCATCCGTTAACTCTCTGGACTCTATTTTACGGCTGATCGCATCCGGGATGAATGTCGCTAGGCTTAATTTTAGCCACGGAACTCATCAAGAGCATCGCCATGTGATTGAACTTTTAAAAGAAGCACGAAAAATAGCCCAAGTTCCCCTTGCCATTATGCTCGATACCAAAGGCCCTGAAATAAGGCTTGGAAAAGTAAAACGCGGCGGCGTTGAACTTCAAGCTGGGCATAGATTGTGGCTTGTTAAAGAAGTTGTTGAAGGCGATGAAAAAAAGGTGCACATTGTCCCCTCTTTCGTTTTGGACTCGCTACCTGTAGGAACGCGCGTTCTCATCGACAACGGCTATATAGCCTCACATGTCATTGAGACAAGTGAAGAGGGCGTGCTCATTGAAATTGAAAATCCTGGGGTGATTCATTCGTCCAAGGGCGTTAATATTCCAAACGTTGATCTTGCTTTGCCATCGCTTACAGAGACTGACCTTGCCGACATTCGCTTTGGCTTAAGCCAAGATATTGACTGCATAGCTGTTTCCTTCGTTCGCTCTGCAGAAGCTATTCTCTCTATTAAAAAACTGCTTATGGATGAAAAAAGTCCGGACGTGCAGGTCATCGCAAAAATTGAAAACCATGCTGGCATACATAATTTTGACAGTATTTTACAAGTGGCTGACGGCATTATGATTGCACGGGGAGATCTTGGCGTAGAAGTGCCCTTAAGTCAAGTGCCACGACTGCAAAAAATGATGATCCGCAAAAGCTATCTCATAGGAAAACCAGCAATCACTGCAACACAAATGCTGGAGTCTATGATCCACAATCCACGGCCTACAAGAGCAGAAGTATCTGATGTCGCCAACGCTATTCACGATAGCAGTTCAGCTGTGATGCTTTCAGGTGAGACTGCCATCGGTAAATATCCATTTGAAGCGTGCGAAATCATGAAAAGCATCATTGTAGAAGCAGAAGATGACTTTAACTATTCAGCATTCTTTGACCAACACACAAAGCTTTTATACCATGATGTGCCCTCAGCTGTAACGTTAGCTAGTGTAAAAACCGCCTATAGCCTAGGTGCAAAAGCAATTTTCACCTTCACACATGGAGGAAATACAGCACGGCTTATCTCAAGACTGCGCCCTAAAATGCCGCTTATTGCGCTCACTTCCAATGAAAAAACCTATCACCAGCTCGCAATGAATTGGGGCATCACACCTGTTTTGTGCACTGACTGCAAAACAATTGACGAAGCTTTCAAAGAGGCCTCAGAATTTGCTCTCAATCACCATTATGTCTCCTATGGCGATCTTGTCGTATTAACTGCTGGATCTCCTTTTTGGGTATCTGGCACTACTAACACTATCTTAGTAGAAAATATTGGAAATGTGCTTGTGCGAGGTCATGGCGGCTCAGGTGAGCCTCTCCATGGCAATGTCACATTTGTACCAAGCTCTGCTAGTAAACAGCCCTATGAGGTGCGTAACCAGATCATCGTCATTTCGACTTGCGATGAAAGTTATGTTTCGCTTATTCAAGAGGCTTCAGCTGTTGTGTTGCAAAACCATATTGATGATCATGAATCAGAAAAATATGCTCATCTCATCACCAAGTCGTTACAAAAGCCTCTCATCACTCGTGCAGATGGAGCTTTTCGCATCTTGCGTGAAGGTCAGCTTGTAAGCCTTGACCCAAAAAGAGCACTTGTTTACAAAGGCGTCGTCGTCTAATGCCACAGCACCGTTACTACATTTCAGAGCCCTTTTACATCGATCAGCCTGTCACCATTCAAGAGCCTGAATTTCACCATTTACATGCTGTCATGCGTCAAAAAAATGGTGACCTACTTGAACTGATCAATGGACAAGGGCAGCTTGCCCATGGCGTGATTACCTCTATTCAAAAAAAGCAGGCCATAGTTCAAATTAGCTCTGTACAAAAAGAGAAGCCTGCGGACTTTTTCTTGACATTGGCGCTTGGCTTTTTAAAAAATACCCACCTCGAATTTGCCCTTGAAAAAGCATGTGAGCTAGGCGTAAGTAAAATCTGTTTATTTCAAGCCATGCGCTCTGAAAAAAAAGAGCTTTCAGAGCAGTACTTAAAAAGGCTTCATACTATTGTGATCTCAGCTTGCAAACAGTGTGGTAGATTATACATCCCGAAAATTGAAATATCTAAAAACCTCAAAGAGTGCTTAAAAAAAGAAGAGCTCTCTTTTTTTGGTGATCTGAGTTCTACATCTCAACTAATTGCACGCTTTGCTCAAGATCTTCAAAAACAAAAAGCTGCCACTATCTACATAGGCCCTGAAAGCGGCTTCACGGAAGAAGAGGTTACGCGTTTACAAGAACATGGAGCACATGGAATCACGCTTGCCAAAAACACCCTACGAGCCGAGACAGCGGCCATAATAGCGGTCTCGCTGTTTATGGAATATGGACAGAGTTGATTGTCTATTTGCCTGACTGTGCGCGGTAGCTTTTGATGTACTCCATGAGCTGCTTTTCCTCTTTGAATGTATACCTAGCCTGAAAATCGTTCAGCGCAACGATAATCTGAGAGATAGCCAGCCATTTTTTCTGATTACTCGTCTCAGATATGGGTAGACGTTTACCGTTACTTGTTCGTTCAAAGAACAAATCGTTTTGTAGAATTTGACAAGCAACTTGATGAATCAAGTTCTTCCAAGAAGCGCTTGCCTCATCGAAGTCGCGATGTGCTTTTCGTACAATGGTTTCACTTTCACTCCCTTCATTATTGATCTGGCTGTGAAAATGGTTACAAGCAAGTGCCCAGCGCCCCCTTACTTGCTTAAGCTTGAGGACCATTTCGTCCAATTCCATTTTTTGAGCTTCGCGGTTATCGTTCACAACGACTGCCAAAGCAAATGCACCCACTCCAAATAAAACTGCTTTGGCCACCGCTTTATTGTTCAAAGCGATGGATTTTGCAGGCAATGCAACCGATTGTAAAACTGAGCTAGCAAGATATGCTGTCTTTGTAGAAATTTGGCAGTGTAAATTTTTGGTAGTCACCATTTGTGCTGCCACAGGATTTATCAACCCAAAACGCAATCCACGCTGACATAAAAGAGAACGAACAAGCAATGACATAGTAAAAACCCTCATTTGATTGAACTGAATTGTTCATTTTACCATTTCTGATTGAATTTTGTCCTCCTATGAGTTACTATAGAGTCTGTTTTTTACTTATACTCAAAAGGTTATGGAAAACGATTTTCACTTTTATCCACATATTCAACCACCTGCCACCATTGTTGTGGGGATGTCTGGCGGAGTGGACTCGTCTGTTACTCCAGCTCTTCTC
>JAHFTM010000202.1:3164-4057 GCA_023269335.1 Chlamydiia bacterium | reverse complement strand
TGAGTTATGCGAAAAAGAAGAGCTGGGTGAACGCTTTGTAAAGGCTCTTTATGAGGTTGTAGAGCTGATGGAAAAGGGAGAAGTCAAATCACCAAGAGAGCTTCTCAAACAGCGCTGCTTAGAAAAAATGGCAATTATGCCTCCTGAAGATCCAGAAGAGGTGAAAAAAATTATTTACTATCAGAGTCCAAAAGTCAATTTGAAAGAAGCTTATGAAGAAGTCGTGAGTAAAGTTTTCGAAGATCAGGAAGCTGTTACCGTGCTTGAAAAATTTTTCGAGCAGCAAGTAACTCCCACAGTAGCAATACCTGCTAAAAAAGAATGAAGAGAAGGTCATCCTGAGAGTGCAGTGTGGGCGATGTTTAGTGAGTAAGAAAAAAAATAGATAAAATATTTCGCAAAAATAATTAAGTTACAGTACAATGCGGTTTTTTAGTAATTCCTGGGTACTGGCATGGGGGCAACTCTTAGTAGCAGTCAAGTGGTCTGTTCATATTGCGAGGAGATGGTTCATCGCTATGCGGCTCGCTGTCCCTACTGCCAGCACGATTTAACTTCTCCGAATACAGCTTCTACTTCCATCCTTCCAGAGTTTCGTTTTGAAGAATCAAATGTGCCTCATAAAGAATCTCACAAGCAGTCTACGCCAAAGTCAAGCCCTGTAAAACAGAGTGAGCCACAACCGAGTAAAATCACTCCTTTTGTACCAGGTGCATTTTGTGATTTAGCGACAAGAAAGGAATTGATCACAAAGTCCTTCAAGACAGTTCAGCCAAAAGCATGCCCTCCACTTGTGGATCTTAAAGATTTAGCTTCTGTAGATGATGAACCGGAAGAGAAGCAAGCACCCAGCGGGACGGGGCTTTTGAAGCAGGAAAGCATACTGAAAGTTG
>JAHFTM010000202.1:0-3154 GCA_023269335.1 Chlamydiia bacterium | reverse complement strand
TCGTTGATCTTTCTTCTTGCAGGTTCTTTTTTTGCTTTTTTTGGTTTGATTTTGAAACTCTTTTCCAAAGATGGCAAACTTGTTCTTGAGTGGAATGCTGAAAGCTGGCCTTACTATCTCTTCCCAGCCCTTATCATTCTGCTTATAGGTATGGCTGTATTGCCTCACAGCGAGCATGACGCCAGCTCTTGACCCATATTTTTATGGTTTTTTCTCACTTTCACACATTTCAATATCAATGAGAAGAAGCGTTTCTGGAGCTACTGTCCAGTCAATTTTTCGATAATTGATGCAGAAGAGATATTTTCGATTGCTCCGTAGTTACTTTTAGCCCCTCCGCCATAGTGATGCAAAAGCAGGAGACTCTCTCCTGCACTCAGAACATTCATATTTTTCAACTTAAAATTAAGCGAGTGTCAAAAAATAACCTAATGAGCGTCAAGATCATCTGGATTTGTACCGCAACATTTTTTGTATTTTTTCCCGCTTCCGCATGGACATGGGTCATTACGACCAGCTTTTGGCACTACATGTAGTGGACGGACAGGTGTGGCTATTTCCTGGTTACCTCTCGTTTCAACTGAACTGAGATCCTCACTTTCAGGGATTGCTTCAAGCTCTGATACAAATGAGCGATCAGTTTCAAGAGTCAGCTCTTGCTCTTCAACTTCAGGCTCATCTTGGAAGGGCATGTTGAAAGGCATTGCTGGTACGATTTCAAACTTAAAGAGCGCTTGCGCCATGTGCATGCGAATGTCCTGAGTGAACTTCTCAAAAAGAAGAAATGCTTCGTGTTTGAATTCCATCAGCGGATCTTTTTGCCCTACAGCACGCAGGTGTACATCGGAGCGTAAATGATCCATGGTGAGAAGATGTTCTTGCCAGAAGTGATCGATTGTACGGATCATAATGCTTCTTATGGCATTCAAAACAATAGGTGTGCCGTCAAACGGTTTTCCATCACTTGTCTGCATCTTTTGTAGCTTCTGTGTCTCAAAACCCATCTTCTCTTGAAAGGCTTTAAGGATGCGTTCACTCGCTTTTTTGGCAATCTCATCAGCTTCCAGCCGTTCGTCGTCAAGAAAGCCTTCTTCTGCTTCAAAGGTAACCGGCAGATGATGGTGCAGCCAAAAACGAAAACCTTCCGGATCCCAGTCTCCCTCTTTTTGACGGTTCTTTAAAAACTCATGCGCTTGTCTTGAGATCAGAATATCGATGACATCTTCTGCAAGGGAAAGTGGATTTTCGGTGTGCAAAAGATCGTTGCGGAAGGAGTAGATCTCCTGACGCTGTTTATTCATCACATCGTCATATTCAAGGGTGTGCTTGCGGACCATGTAGTTTCTTTGTTCAACACGCTTTTGAGCAGTTTCGATTGATTTGTTGAGAATCGAAGCTGAGATAGGTTCGCCTTCAGGTGGACGAAAACGTTGTAGGAGTGAGGTGAGCGAGGGTGATGAGAAAAGCCGCATGAGTGGATCTTCGAGAGAGATGAAAAACTTCGATGATCCAGGATCTCCTTGTCTACCACTTCGTCCACGAAGCTGGCGGTCGATGCGTCTTGATTGGTGACGCGTCGTGCCTATGACATGCAGTCCTCCAGCATCTGCGATGCCTTGACCAAGCTTGATATCTGTACCTCGGCCTGCCATATTAGTCGAAAGGGTGATGGCAGCTTTTTGTCCGGCAAGGGCTATGATTTCAGCTTCTCTGGTGTGGTTTTTAGCGTTCAGTACAGTGTGTTCAAGTTTATTAAGCTTGAAGAGGCGTGACAGCTTTTCAGATACTTCGACGGATTCAGTTCCTAAAAGAATGGGCCTACCCTTACTGTGTGCCTCTTTTACCTCTTTTAAAATCGCATTATATTTTTCACGCTCAGTCATGTACATTTCGTCATTATTGTCACTACGCACACATTTCTTATGCGTTGGAATTTCAATGACGTCAAGTTTGTAGATCTCTTTGAATTCATGCGCCTCTGTAGCAGCAGTTCCCGTCATCCCTGCAAGCTTTTCATACATGCGAAAGTAGTTTTGCAAGGTAATGGTTGCAAAAGTTTGCGTTTCGCGTTGAATAGGCACATATTCTTTAGCTTCAATAGCCTGGTGTAGGCCATCTGAGAAACGTCTTCCTGGCTGTGGTCTACCGGTGTTTTCGTCGATAATGATGACTTTATTGTCTTGCACGATATAGTCGACATCATTTTCCATTAGCAGATGCGCTCGTAGTAACTGACGCAGGTTATGTGCACGCTCCTTTCTCAGGGCATCTTCTTCTTGCAGTTCAAGTTTCTTTTTCATTTTCTCTTCTTGAGACAGCTCTTTTTGCTGGTCGATGAGAGGGAATTCACCACCAAGGTCAAGCATGATAAAATCGTCGCTATTGCCCCCACAATCTTGCCATGAATGGATGCCTTTATCAGTAAGCTCATATTCACTGGCTTTTTCATCGATGATCATGAAAAGGTTGGCAAGTGCTTTTGCTTTTTCATCTTTATTCTGTTCGCCATAGTAGTAAAGATCCCATTTGTCAATTTCAGCTCTAAAATCGGGATCTTCTTTTAAGCGTTTGAGAATCTTATTTCGCGGCGTACCTTTACTTACAAGCCACAGCTTTCTTAACGCTTCCTTTTCGCTTTCCCCTAAGCGTTTTTCCAAAATCTTTTCTTTCTCGATTACTTTTTCGCCTTCTTCAGTCTCTTCCACATCGTCACGAAGGTGCTTTTCAAGCACTTTTTTTGCTTCTAATGCCAACGAATTGCAATACTCTTTTTGTCTTGTCACAAGACTTAACACAGGGTCTTTTAGCGTGTCGTAAAGCTGTCGACTTGTAGCGGCTGGTCCTGAAATAATCAGCGGTGTTCGGGCCTCGTCGATCAAAATTGAGTCAACTTCATCGATGAGAGCAAAACAAAAGCCACGTTGCACCTGGTCAGTTTTTTTAGTAGCTACCGAATTATCTCGTAAATAATCAAAGCCAAACTCCGAAGCTGTGCCATAGACGATGTCGCAAGCATAAGCTGCTCCTCTGTCATCTTCTCCACCCTCTTGTTTGAGGACACCTGTTGTCAAGCCGAGGAAACGCAAGATAGCGCCGCCCCATTGACAGTCGCGATTTGCAAGGTAGTCGTTTGCAGTAACTATATGGACAGGTT
>JAHFTM010000201.1 GCA_023269335.1 Chlamydiia bacterium | reverse complement strand
ATGGAGCTCTGCCATAATGCCAGGCATAGCAAAAGTGTAGCTTTTACGGGTGAAATAATAAAAAGCGTAGCCAATGAACATGGAGTACATAATGCGAATACGCCAGTACTTGTACGTCGTCTTGACTTCTTCTTGATCCTCCATCTCAGCGATGTGAGGTGCTGGCTTAAATAGTTTTAAAAGAAAGCTCAAAAGATCATTCCTTAATTATAAAGTTGCTTCGATTATATCATGTTATTCAATTTTTTAAAACTGTAATTTTTGATAAAAATTAGGGTATACATCCTGCACAGGAGCCAGCTTCTCGTCAATCGGAAGTATGAAAAGAGATTGGTTTAGAGTGCAGAAGAGGCTTGAGTATAGGGAAGACGTGTAAAGGAATGAAACGTTAGCTTTTCAGAGCCTGCATAAATTACAAAACCCCCACTCATGCGCTCGCCTGCAAGTTCTCTGAAAAAGAGAAGGTTATCGATGAAGCTTTTGTTGAATGTTTTGGAGGCTTTTACTTCAATGGGAACAAGCTCATGACCTTTTTGAAAAAGAAAGTCAACTTCACGACCATGTGCATCGCGCAAGTAATACAGTTGTGGTTCAAGGCCTGCGTTCAAACGTGATTTCATCAGTTCAAGGAAGACAAGGTTTTCAACTAAGTTACCTCGAAGAGGATCTCGGGCCATTTGAGTGGTTGTTTCAATGCCCAAAAGGTAAGCCGCAAAGCCTACATCAGTAAAATAGAGTTTTGGTGCTTTAATCAAACGTTTGCCGAAATTTTCGAAAAATGGCTGGAGACGGATTGTAATGTAGGAAGCTTCTAAAATACAGAGCCACTGCTTGATTGTATTGGAAGATACTCCTACTTCATTACCCAGGCTTTCAAGATTTAAAAGCTGACCAATACGTCCTGCGCAGAGCCTAATAAATTTCTGAAATTGTGAGAGGTCCTTTACTTGGATAAGTTGCCGCAGATCTTTTTCTACGTAGGTATGAAAGTAATTGGAATAGGCTTTTGTGGGATTGAGTTGGTCTTTAAAAATTCTTGGATACCCACCTCGAAGGAGAGCTTCATCAAGAGAAAGATCGAAGCCTGCATCGCAAAGCTCAGAAAGACTCATTGGAAGAAGAGTGAGGAGGCTGTTCTACCAGCTAGAGACTGGGTAATTGCTTCGTGAAGCGTCATTTGATGGCTACCAATCAGAATAAAGAGCCCTTTTTCGCTACTTTTATCAACAAGAAGCTGAATATAAGAAAGTAAGGAGGGCGCTCTTTGAATTTCATCAAGAATGGCACCATGAGGATAGCTTTCCAGAAAGCTACGTGGGTCCAAAAGTGCTCGTTCACGAATGTCGGGAGCTTCCAGGTTTACATAAGGTTTTTGAGGAAAGGTGAGCTGCACAAGCGTTGTTTTTCCTGATTGCCTAGGGCCCATGACAGTCACTACAGGATAAGAGTTAGAAGCCGCTAATAGCTCTTTTTGCAGTGTTCTTTGGTACATTTATAGATTTTTGGTAAAAAACGGATAATTCAAAGTTCAACTTCAGTATATCCGGATTTTCATTAGGTCTGTCTTAGCGGCGGCATCATAAACTCTGGACCAATGGGATCTAATACAGTTTCTTGAATGATCTGATCGATTTCTGCAAAATCTTGCTGAGTTAAGTTCCAGCCAAATACAGAATCAAGACCATTCAGTTGATTTGGCTTTCTTGCTCCCCAAAGAGCAACATTCACTTCTTTATCGAGTACCCAGCGGATTGCAAGAGCTAAGAGTGAACGCTTATGCTTTTGTTCTACCCATTTTTGTAGGCGTTGAGTGCACTGCAAGTACTGCGAATATCGAGGTTCCTTAAATTTAGGATCTACTTTACGTATGTCATCTCCTTGAAACTGCCTCTCTTTTTGCATCGCTCCAGAAAGAAGCCCACGGCATAACGGTCCATAGCCAAGTGTGGCGATTTTAGTTTTAGTGCAAAAAGCTAGCTCATCTTTTTCCATTGCTTGCTCAAATAGATTAAAAGGGGACTGAAGTGTATTTAAAGGGGCAATTTTGGCAAATTGCTGCATCTGATCCACTGAAAAATTACTCACTCCGATGGCTCTGATTTTTCCAGCCTTCAAAAAGGAATTCATGGTTTGAGCTGTTTCTTCAACAGGCGTTTTTGAATCAGGCCAGTGCACTTGGTACAAGTCGATGTAGTCAACTTGCAGGCGCTTGAGCGAGTCATCTAGCTCCTTTTCAAGTACTGCCTTTCTTGTGTCGCGATAGACCTTGCCATCTTTCCAAGAGATTCCAGCTTTTGTCGCAATAACAACCTCATTTCTTTTTCCAACGAGCTGTAACGCTCTGCCAACAATCTCTTCTGATAAGCCAAAACCATAGACAGGCGCTGTGTCAATGATGTTAATGCCTAAATCCAACGCTTGGTGAATGGTAGCAATTGATTCTGCATCATCCTGCCCACCCCACATCCAACCACCTATCGACCACGTGCCTAAGGCTACTCGTGAAATTTTCTGCTTGAGCTGAGGGATTTGGGTAAATTCCATAATGGTTTCCTATCGTATAGAGTAGTTGTAAGTAGATATTTCAATGGGAAAAGCATGAATGCCTACAGCAACATCACTATAGGGGACTAATTTTACATTTTTTCCAAGGCTATCAATACCGCCAGAAATGCCAAAATTACATGCACGAAGTAGAGGAAGGCCGTTTTCTACAGTTCTTAGCCGCGCAAGTTCGAGATGCTGTTTTGCAAGAAGTGAATTGGGATACCAGCCGTCGTTTGTCAGATTTGTCAAAAGAGTAGCCCCTGCTTTTTTGTTTTCACGCATTATGGCACCAAAAGTGTCTTCATAACAGATTGAAGTGCCAATTTTTGCTTTGTCTGTCAGGAAAATTTTGGGGCCATCACCTTTTTTAAATGAATCAAAAAGACCATAGCGTGCTGCAAGCGGTTTTAACCATTCAAAAGGTATGGATTCTGCCATGGGTAGTAAAATCTCTTTATCATAACGTTTGGGGCGTGATTTTTTTGGGGCAATGAAATAAGCAGAATTAAAGTAGTCTGTTTTTCCCTTTTTCTCATTGAAATCTGCACCTTCAAGACCAATTAAAATTGGACTTGAAAATATACTTGAAAGGCTTTGGGCGATGGAATAAGAGGAGACAAAAAGCGTGTCATCTCGTGCAAATACAGGCAAAATAGAGGGGTTGGTATGCAGCTTCTCTAACAGTTTTTTGGCATCTTGCAGTGGAAAAAGGGGCGCTTCTCCTTGAAAGGGGACAATGATTTCAGGAAAAAGAATGAGATCAAATGATTTATCTTTGTAGGGTAAAAGAGCATCGATAATGCGCTCCCAACTTGAAAAGGCCTCTTTAATAAAATCGATTTGGCTTTTACCTTTCATAGAAAGTTCTTCAGGAAGTTCGCGTTGGTGGACAACCAGGCAGGTAAATGGTGCATGTGTCAAGTCATATTCCGTTTGCTTTTTTTCATGGTATGAAAGCCAAATGGTGCCAAAAAGGATTGGCAGGACAAATGAAAAAAAAGCTAAAGAATAGGCGCTAAAAGTTCTACGAATGATGGCTGAGACGACAAGCGTATTGGTTAGCATGACCCAAAACGAAAGTCCGTAGATGCCCAAAAGTGCTGCTAGCTGTAGGGTGATCTGATTAGAAGAAAGTGCCAGGCCGATTGGGTTGAAGGTAAAACCCGACAAAAGGGAAAGGCGGCTCCATTCAAAAAAGGCCCATAAAAAGGAGATGAAAATAGCCCCAGTAAAGGTGTTGAGTCTTTTTCTTGTGCACAAAAGAGAAAGGATGCCAAATTGCAAACCAAAAAGAAAAGAGAGAGCAACCCAGACACCATAGATATACAAGTAAGGATGGGAGGTAAACCAAAAAAGTAAGGCTAGCTGTACTAATGTGAAAAAATAGGTGCCTGTCCAAAAACGTTTTCTGGGTGCCGAATCGATGATCTGGAGGAAGAACAAGGCGTAACCAATGCTACCTGCAATAATACCAAGGGAGGGTATGAATGCAGGCGTGCCTAGTACAACTAATAGAA
>JAHFTM010000200.1 GCA_023269335.1 Chlamydiia bacterium | reverse complement strand
TTTGATGCCGCAAGCTTTTAATTGTTTAAAGACAGGGCGGATGCCGGAAGCAGTGACTGACTCGACAATCATGTCAGCATTGTGCAAAGCCTTTTCAAGGTCTGTTGAGAAGGTGATAGCACCGTTAATTGGATAATTTTTCAGGTTTGGATGTGTTTTTGTGCTGTTCAAAAGGGTAACGAGATTTTCGTCGATTGACCAAGAAACGACTTCAAATCCTTTTGCAGCAAGAAGCCTTGCTAAACAAAACCCCCATGCTCCTGCACCAAGATAGGCAACTTTCATAATGCATTCTCAAAATAATCGTTACTCTACCGAATTTAACGGTTTTTAAGAAGCAATAGTTGCATTGAAGTCATCATTGGTATCATCTGTATACAGACAAAAAAGGTTCATTTTTCTATCATGGCAAGTTCTTTTCATAAACGTATAAGGAGTGATCATGACTGCAGCAGCTAGTATAAAAGCAACAGCAACACTATTAGATAGCGCTACTACAGCCACTGAAACAAAACAAGGTGTGATGACTAATGGTCGCACGATATTGACGCTCGTGAAAAGTAGCGATTCTATTGTCTCAGTAGCAGAAAAAACCCTTGTAGATGCAGATATTCAATCTCTTAATACAACGTATAAAAAACTTGAAAGAATAGATATTACAGGTGCTACACTCAATGGCAGTCTTATCGTGTCACGAAAAGCAATTGCTGTTTTAGTGCCAAATCATCCACAAGTGTATGTGGCTGGGATTTTTGCCAATATAGCGCAAGAAGTTCGCAAGAAGCTCTCGGAATCGGCACAAAAAGCATTTGATACAATCCTGGGTCGAGCCAAGGCTTCATTTGAAGGAAAATTTCCTAACATAGTATTCGATAGCAGCCTTGTACAGTCCCCAAAATTTGTGTCAGAGCATAGTGTACCTCTTGCAGGAGTAGCTGTAGATTTATTTGAAGCCTCTACTAAAGAGCTTGCCTCCATCCAAGAAAGCCAAGATGTGAAAAAAAGTATCATACAGTCTCTTAACAGCACATCTTTTCAAGAAGAAATGGAAGCACTCATTAAAGCAATAGAGCCTGCATTATTTTTTGAAAATTTACGATCAACCGCCTTTTTAAATCAGCTGCTTCCTATTTTAAAAAAATATGATGCGCCGTTAGAAGAATACATGACCGCATTAGAAAAAGATCCAACATGTGCATGGTTTCAAAAAGACATCACAGAAACGATCACCAAACTCAAAAGCTTTCAAAAGTATTTGTGGTTCATAAGCGCAGCTACAGGCATTATAAGTGGTTTTTTATGGTTGTATCCTGCGGCGGAAGTTATTGTGACGGTAGAGCGCTATAAGCGCTTATTTTTGGGAATACTCAAGCATTGTCTAAGGCCTGAGCCTTCAGTAAATAGTTCTTCAACTGATACTACGGCAGACAAAAAAGAAGCTGTGGATGTTATAAAAAAGGGTGAATAAGTAAAACTTGTTACTGGAGGCGTATGGCTAAAAAAGGATCGCGGTTGGCAAATGAATTCAGTTGGTCATTTTCTCGCCATTCCACATTTACAGAGTGCCAGAAAAAGTACTGGTATACTTACTATGGCTCTTGGGAAGGCTGGCCTAAAACTCCTTTTGATAGCCGTGAGTCCATCGATCCACTTGCTAGCCATCTGTATGCTTTAAAACAGATCCAGCACTTGCCAATGTTCATTGGCTCTGTCGTGCATGAGACAATCGAGCATTTTTTAAAAGCGCGCCAATTTTCTTTACAACGAGAGCGTCCAACATTTGAAGAGCTGATTTCCTTTGCTGATGCAAAATTTCATAAGGGATTAGAAGATACAAAAAATGAAGCGTGGAGAAAAGCCCCGAAAAAACATGCTAACCTGTTTGAGTACTATTTTGGGAAGCAAGAAAAAAAGGGGGGTGCTGACTTTGATCCTTTTACCGCTGAAGTGAAACAGGAGTCAGAGCGTAAAATAGCCCAGTGTCTTGCCAACTGGCAAAACTCACCGATTGCTAAAATGGCTTTTGATACACGTGCAAGCTGGTTAAGTATTGAAGAACTATCGCATTTTATGTTGGCTGGTCGCTACAAAATTTTGGTGGTGATTGACTTTGCTATGAAGTGGCAACAATCACAGACTCAGGAAGCGTTGGTTCTTTTTGACTGGAAAACAGGTGCTGAGAGTGAAAAGACGGAAGAGCAGCTTTACTCCTACGCTATTTTTGCAAATCGCACCCTACAGATGCCTTATGAGCGTATTATCTTATCTCCTTTTTATCTTTTTACTAATAAGTACACAAAAATTGGCTACCAACAAGAGGTGACGCTTGATCTTGAACGAGTAAAAGAGGTAGAGCAAAATATTTTGACAAGCTGTGAGGCGATGAGTGCTAAGATTCCAACTCTTACGCCATTAGCAACAGATCCACAGCCAGATCCACGGCTATTTTCCTATACAGAAAATCGCGCAATGTGTCCCCGCTGTCCTTTTAAAAATGTGTGCACGAAAGCTGATTATCAGGATCGTTCAAAAGAAGAGCTTACTTTCCTTGTGACAGGAGAAGAAGAGAAGGAGAAACTGAAGATGAAAACAAAAGCAAAAGAGCCAGAAAATACTTTGTCTTTTAACTTCTAAGTAGTAGGAAAAAAGAAATTCCATAGCTTCGATGCAACTATGACTACTTTCCAAATGGCAACCTTAAAGTAATTGATAGGGCCATCTGGCGCTTTTCTCAGCGCTTCAAAGTCCTCTTTTTTGAAATGTATAGGTTGCTTGAAGAGCTCAATTTTTTTAATTTTGAATCTCTCAGTCGCTTCTTGGTCTTCAGTAGGATCAAAAGCAAAGCGAAAGCCACTTTTAGGCCAGAACATGTCTTTCATTTCATCAACCACTCTGCGGTCTTCATCAGAAAGTGGAATGACATCTGGCGTGCTTTGTAGCTGTGTAGTTGAGTGTAGTGATTTAGGCTGTTTCTTTTTTGAAAACGAGAACGTAATTTGTTTTTCAGAGAAATCGGGTGCACCTCTTTGCTTGCTTGAAAAAATTTGTTCAGTAAGTTGCATGTCTTGGCCATTAGATAATCAAAGTAAGTTATCTATTAAAACGAGTTTAATTACAAGGTTTGAATTTTGATTTGGACTACTAGATCATTATTCATAAGAAATAATTTTCTTAGGAGTAATGATGGCTTGACGAAGTGTAGGACCTCGTCAAGCCAAAAGGTGCTCGTTTTATTAGTCTTTAAGAGTAAGCAACAGTTCGATGTTGTTCTTGGTCTTTTTCAGACGGCTGACAAGCAGGTTCATCGCATCGATTGGAGATAAATCTGCAATCGCCTGGCGGAACATGTAGATCTTCTCAAGCTCATCTTTATGATATAAAAGCTCTTCTTTACGCGTGCCACTCTTGATCAGATCAACAGCAGGGAAAACTCTGCGATCGGCAAGACGTCTATCAAGGACAAGCTCCATGTTACCGGTACCTTTGAATTCTTCAAAGATAACTTCATCCATGCGCGAACCTGTATCAATAAGCGCTGAAGCAATGATTGTCAGGGAGCCGCCCTGCTCAATGTTACGGGCTGAGCCAAAGAAGCGCTTTGGCTTATGAAGAGCATTAGAATCGATACCACCGCTTAAGATCTTACCTGAATGTGGCTGCACAGCGTTGTAAGCACGAGCAAGACGAGTGAGTGAGTCAAGCAAGATGATTACATCGTGGCCATGTTCAACTAATCTACGCGATTTTTCAAGAGCCATCTCAGCTACCTGAACGTGCCTTTCTGGTGGTTCATCAAAGGTAGAAGCAATGACTTCGCCTTTTACGAGACGCTGCATTTCAGTAACTTCTTCAGGACGCTCATCGATTAGCAAGACGATTAAGATCGAATCAGGATTATTGCCTGCAATTGAGTTGGCAATGCACTGTAAGATCATAGTCTTACCAGTACGACGAGGAGCTACGATAAGTCCGCGCTGCCCTTTACCGATAGGTGAAATCAGGTCGATCACACGCTCAGAGAAGTTCTCTCTTCCTCGTTCCATGACAAGGCGCTTGTTGGGGTAAAGTGGT
>JAHFTM010000199.1 GCA_023269335.1 Chlamydiia bacterium | reverse complement strand
GTAGACGCTGCCTTTCGTTACTCGTAGGACGGTTGAACTCGAGTGAGACGAGCATTGTCAACTGCCGTAAACAATTTCGACTGCTCACCCATAAAGCATAGCTTCTTAAAATGTTACGGACTATCAGGGTCTTTAGTTAATGATTTTTTATTTACTTCTATTTTAATATCTAATATTATTTTAACCTATTCAAATAATATAGGATATTTTTATGATTAGTACAACAAATGATCTTTGTACATTTTTTAAACAAACACTACCTACAGTGGTAGCTTCCGTAATACCCACCGCAATCATTTCCAAACTACCCTCTTTTTGCACTCTTGCGGCATGTAATCACTCTGTAGGTAAAATTGTTGGAGGCTCCTCTTTAATGATTGGTGGTAGCTACCTTTTCGTCAAAAGTCAGGTGATCAGGTTTACTTCCTGCCGCTGGCTGAAGAATTTACAGCAAGAGCAACAACTTACACCAGCCACCAAAGCAGCGCTCAGTATAGTAGGGATTGGTATGGTTGCTATGGGCGTTGCAAGTGTCGTAGAAGGCTGGCAAGAACTCCGCGAAGGAAGAAGCGAGTCATTCCCTCAATTGCAATCAGCCGTTGATTACAAACCAGCAGCTCCTCCCCAGATACAATCAGACCCACGATTAACCCCTGCTCACAAAAACATTGAAGTGGTTGTTAAGAAGATAAAGGACTGCCCAGAAGGAAATAAGCTTTTTAAACGATTTTATGAAGCAGGCTTTGCCAAACAGCTGCCAGTAATTACGAGACAGAATACCACCTTACCCTCTACATGGGATCCAGGGGAAAGAATAATGAGAATACGAGAAGATGTGGCTCTTGATACTGCTAGAGCTGTTTCGCATGTGAGCTATAATATGTGCAGTGCGCTAAATACTGGTGAAAAACTGGAAAAATTAAACTCGCAATGTAGACAAGAAGCGGTAAGCCAAGAGGAGTACCAAAAAGCGCGTTTTGTTATGGACTATCAAACTATTGTTTGTCACCATAAAACCGCATCAGCTTGAGTAAAAGGTAGAATTTGGGAGCCTTCTACAGATTTTCATGCCGCAAGATTTAATGAAGGACAAAAACCTTTTAGCACTCAAGAAACAGCTCTAGAACATTTTCGACAAGAGTCGGCTTTTCAAGATAACCGCAACCACATAAAAAGCGCTTGGAATCGCATTTGCAAGGCTTTTTTCTGCAAAACAAATCCTCAACATTTTGAATGTACTGGTAACAGCCGGTTTTTTGATAGCTCGAAGTAGTGAAAAGCTCTATTACACGCTTTTTTACGTTTCTTTGTTGAGATTAACTCTTTAAGAGTGGTATAGTAGCGCGTTATGTTTAACCGAAATGATTTTTCTTTGGAGAGAATTCATGCCCACAATTAGTCAATTGGTACGACAACCGCGTCGCGCCAAAAAAAGTAAAAGCAAATCTCCAGCTCTAAAAAGCTGTCCGCAAAAGCGTGGAGTATGCGTACAAGTAAAAACAAAGACACCGAAGAAGCCAAACTCTGCGCTTCGTAAAGTGGCTTGGGTAAGGCTTTCAACTGGTCAAGAAGTGATCGCCTATATTGGTGGTGAAGGCCACAATCTTCAGGAACACAGCATTGTTATGGTGCGTGGCGGTCGTGTAAAAGACCTTCCTGGGGTACGCTACCACATCGTTCGAGGTGTTCTCGACTGTTCACCAGTTAAGGACAGAAAAAAGAGCCGATCAAAGTATGGGGCGAAAAAACCCAAGTAACGCTAGGATAATTAACACATAATTATCCTGGTTCGAGATTTGTATTTCTTCCTGGTGGCTGCAAATGTAAATCTCGAAAAGGCTCGAAAGAGCCAGGTGAAGTATTTTGATCGTAAGTGCAAGAATTAAACTTACGTAAGGATTGAAGTATATATGTCAAGAAGACATCGTGCTGAAACAAGAGAAGGCGTGCCTGATCCATTATATGGAAGCAAGCTACTAGCAAAATTTATCAACAAATTAATGTTGAGTGGAAAAAAATCCACAGCCAGAAGAATTGTCTATAACGCATTAGAAACATTTGCTAAACGCGTTAAGTCTGAAAATCCCTTAGAAGCCTTCGAGCAAGCGCTCGAAAATGCCAAGCCTGCTGTTGAGGTAAAGTCACGCCGTATTGGTGGTGCAACCTATCAAGTGCCTGTTGAAATTCCACCGAATCGCCAAGTTTCTATGGCTGTGCGCTGGATCATTTTGCATTCAAGAGCACGTCCTGGAAAATCCATGGAAGAAGCTCTTGCTCTCGAGCTTTCTGATTGCTATAACAATCAAGGCACGACGATCAAGAAGAAAGATGACACCCACAGAATGGCAGAGGCCAACAAGGCATTTGCTCATTACAAATGGTAATCGGCAAATTTAAGGAATAAGGAACTAAGTTACGTATGGCAAGACCTGAAAAAGATCAAGTAAAGAATATTCGTAATATTGGCATCATGGCTCACATCGATGCTGGTAAAACGACGACAACAGAACGTATTCTGTACTACACTGGACGCGTTCATAAAATGGGCGAAGTGCATGAAGGTGCTGCAACTATGGACTGGATGCCGCAAGAACAAGAGCGCGGTATCACTATCACTTCGGCTGCAACAACCGTATTCTGGAAAGACGCAAGAATCAACATTATCGACACTCCTGGTCACGTTGACTTTACGATTGAAGTTGAACGCTCTTTGCGCGTTCTTGATGGTGCTGTTGCCGTATTTGATGCTGTATCTGGCGTCGAGCCGCAGTCAGAAACTGTCTGGAGACAAGCTGACAAGTATGGCGTTCCACGAATTGCCTTTGTCAACAAAATGGATCGCGTTGGAGCAGATTTCTTTGAAGCAGTTGCAAGCATTCGCGAAAAATTAGGCGCTAATGCATTTCCAGTCCACTGCCCTCTTGGAGCAGAAGGTGGCTTTAAAGGCATGTGCGACCTCGTCACAATGAAAGCCTACTACTTCCATGATGAAACACTTGGTGCTGACTGGCAAGAAGAAGAAATTCCAGAAGAGCTTCGCGAGCAGTGTGCAAAAATGCGCATGGAGCTTTTAGAAGAGCTTGCTACGATTGATGAATCCAATCATGCTTTTATGCAGAAAGTCTTGGAAAATCCAAATTCATTGACTCCTGATGAGATTAACGCTGCAATCAGAAAAGGCGTTGTGTCAAGCAAGCTAAATCCTGTACTTTGCGGATCTGCTTTCAAAAACAAAGGTGTACAACAACTTCTTGATGCAGTTGTTAACTGGATGCCTTCACCTCTAGATCGCGGTGAAATCAAAGCATTTGATTATGATACACACGTAGAGCAAGTGTTGCACCCAGAAGATAAAGGGCCATTTGCAGCACTCGCATTTAAGATCATGTCAGACCCTTATGTAGGGCGCATTACTTATATTCGTATTTATAGTGGAACCCTTGCTAAGGGCAGTACCATTCTTAACTCTACAAAAGATATCAAAGAGCGCGTCTCTCGCCTGCTTGAAATGCATGCGAACCAAAGAAAAGAGCGTGATGAGTTTTATGCCGGTGACATTGCAGCTTGCGTAGGCTTAAAGAAAGCAAAGACAGGTGATACCCTTCGAGATATCGACAAGCCGTTGCTTTTAGAAAAGATGGAGTTTCCAGAGCCTGTGATTTCCATGGCTATCGAGCCAAAATCAAAAGCAGATCGTGAGAAGCTGGCATTTGCACTGAGTTCACTTTCTGATGAAGATCCAACGTTTCGCGTTTCAACAAACGAAGAGACTGGCCAGACGATCATCGCTGGTATGGGTGAGCTGCACCTTGAGATTATTTACGACCGTATGAAACGGGAATTTAGTGTAGAAGCAACTGTCGGTAAGCCGCAAGTAGCTTACAAAGAAGCTCTCTTGAAGCCAGGTAGCGCACAAACTAAGTTTGTGAAGCAGAGTGGTGGCCGTGGTCAGTATGCTCACGTGGAGATTGAAGTTGAGCCGAATGAAGCTGGTAAGGGCAACGAAGTTATCAGTAAGATTGTTGGCGGTTCTATCCCTAGAGAATATGTACCGGCTGTTATCAAGGGTATTGAAGAGGGA
>JAHFTM010000198.1 GCA_023269335.1 Chlamydiia bacterium | reverse complement strand
AATGTTAGACATACCCCCTCCTTGTTTACGAAACAAGCACTAACTCTACTTTTATAATAGTACTAATTACTTAATTTGTCAAATTATAACTATAATATGATTTTCGAGTTAATTTTAATTTGGATTACTTGGCAAAAGATGCTTACCGCTACTGACTACTTGCAATGTACAGTCTTGGGTTTTTTGACTTCAGCTCATTTATTACATCTTCTGTAACACCTGGAATGTGACGTATATTTACATACCTCAGTCTTTTAAGGCGCGTCAGATATTGAAGAGCAAAAGGAGTGACCTTCTGGCAGTTAACTAGATTTAATTGTTGAAGATCTGGAAGATGACTGCAGCATTCTACAGTATCATTATTGACACCATTACAGCCTGAGAGATCCAGGACTTGCAGTTTTTTTAGTGTCTGTATGAAAGCAGCCCCTTTATACGTAAATTTTTTACACCAGCTCAAAGCAAGTGTCTTTAGATTGCAAACCTCACCAATACGTCGAAGAAAATTATCCTCAACTGAACAACCCGAAAGATCTAGCTTTTCGAGCATTGTATAACGAAGCATCAATGCAATCCCATTTTGCGTCAGGTTGTAGCAATCATCAAGAATCAATGTTTTCAAGTTTTTAAAATTGATGAGATGTCTTATTCCATCATCTGTAATCATGCTTAAACCCGAGAGATTAAGATCTTCAAGTAAAGTAAGCGTTCCAATAGTTTCAAGCGAAATATTCGTAAGCCTGCACCTACTCAAAATAAGATGAGTGAGCCCTCCACATCCAGCCAGATAACCCACACCAACATCGGTAATGCCCGAACACTGGGCTAAGTTTAATCTTTGAAGATGTTTTAGGCCTGGAAGTTTTTCAAGAGCTGCATCATTAATGCTCTCGCAGTAGGCAATGTTCAACGCACGAAGCTCTTTTGCACTCTCTACCACAGTCTGAATGCCTTGTGCTGTAATAGATTGCGACCCCTCTAAAGAAAGTGATTGTAGATGGGGCATATGACGTATGATTTCAAGATCTGCATCAGAAAAGCAGCAAATAGTTAATGAGCGCAACTGAGTCAACACTGCAAGCTTCTCTATACCTTCTGATCTAAGATTAGAAATCTGGAAATGCTCAAGAGCCGTCAATTTCGTAAGATAATCACCTAGGCTTTGACAAGACCTACAATTGGGAGGCAATTTTAATGCTTTCAGCTTATCAAATTTTACTACCTCTTCTAAGATAGCAACCGCTGGATCAGCAACAAAGTCATCTCTATAATTAGGAGTACTTATATCTAGTACTTCTAAGTTTGGAAAATAGTCGCTAAGTTGTTTTATTGTATCAGGAGTACGGCACATATCTTGAAGATCAAGCGTTGTGATCGTTTTACAGATATCCTTAAATTCTTTTTCAGAAAAAACTGATTTTAGCGGACAAAGATAGGCCTTTGCAAAATGACTGATCTGCTCGATTGGGTTTTGGAATTGATCAGGACGAAGCAGAAGTAGTTTTCTGATATCGCCATCTACAGAGCGAATGAGCTGACTCACTGCCATGTCATTACCAAAAAAAAGCTGCTTTTTCTGCTTGAATATAGTTTTAGAAGCTAAAAGTGACGAACAACAATCTGTCAGTTCAAGGTAACGGCCGATCCTGGAGTACAAAACGTCTGGCAAACCATCTAAACTAGCCCTTCCATATCCTTTTTCTTGTCTTTTCTCCTCTTTTTCTTTTGTAGGCAAAAAAGGTGTCACTATCCTTCCAGCCCAAGTCGCAATTTCTTGACTTGCAGTGTAGATAACATCATGGACAGGTTTTAAAACTGTAGACAAAATAAAAGAAGCGATAGTCATAATAATTACTCATTTTGTTATTTGCCTGCAACTCTACCTCAATAACATTAAAACAATATAAATAAAAAAGCACTCTATAGAATTTTTTAAAATTAATATAAAAATAAAAAATTTAACCAACAAAATATAAGGCTTAATAAAATGACCAATTTTTTAATTAAAAGCACTTCTGCTTTGGATGAGAGCGAGTTTTTGCAGGCGGCTCATTTTTTTAATTTTGCATTCTCTTTTGCTGGCTTCAGATCGATTTGGAAAGCTTTCACGAAATAGAATACTTTCAGGTTTTGAAAAATGAAAAAACCGAGCTCCCTTTTTTCCAGTGAGATGTGCTGCGAAGCGGCGGTCAAGGTTGTTTGTAATGCCGGTATACAATTTTCCAGACTCAGTTTGGATGATGTAAACTTCCCAATCTTCGCTTTTCATTTTTTCAGCGCACGGCTCCATTCAATTTGAAAACATCCTCTAACAAAATTTAGACATTTAGGGGTTCGTCTTCTAGCCTACATTCCTCTCTTCGCGCTCCATCTAGCGCTCGGCTAACAGGATCGTTGTTAGCTTTGTTTATGGCTTCACATAACTCTCCCATGCCTGTCAACATTGTCTGTGCTAATGCGATAGTCTCATTTAATATCGGATCATTTTTTGAAGCTATCCTTTTCTGAAGCTGTTCTGTTTGTGATTCGAGAGTCAGGTAGTTGTTGCGAAATTGGTCCCAGTACTCATAGTCAGGTTTAGCGCTAAACATTCCTTCAGATAATTTAGAAAAAATTCTTAAATTTTCTAAAGTACTAGGATTCCGAAGAAGAACTTTACCATATTCGTGAGTAACTTCCATTCTTGACTTCAGCTCATATTGCTTCTTGAAGGTTTCAAGCAGCTTATCTTGCAGAGGGATTGTAGAGAGTTCATTTTTAATGATTGAATACACTACTTTGCAAGCACAGCCTGTAGTTAAAGTACAAACAAGTGCGGCTGTGATTGGTCCTCCGATAGCAAAGGCTCCGGTTGTAATCAGCCCATCCAAGACTGCAACGACAATGCCAGCTAAGCTGCCTACACATCTTGCTGACCTAATCTGCTGATTTTCTGGCCTTAAAATGCTTATATCATGGCCAAGCTGTTCGAAATCAGCCTGAGTGGGTGGTGCTGTGGCAGGTCGAGGAACGGATGAAGCTGAACTTAAAGCTGAAGCAGATCTGCTGGCTGTGGACTCACCTGTCGGTTGTGCTGTTGTAGGGATTGGAGCTAGTGCATTTTGGATGAGTGGTCTTAATACTAGATCGTTAGTGACGGACATATATTTTCCTCCTTAGGCATGGGTATTTCGTAGTTTGATGGCTTCTTGCTGTAACTCTGAAGAGTCATTTGCATACTTAATGCAACAATCGAGTGCTTGTCTATAACATTCTTCTTCATTGCAATGTTTAAAGCAGTCTGCGATTTGAAAAAAGAGAAGAGCATTGCTAGGCTGTAATAAAAGACTCAGGGAATAAGTTTCAAGGGCTTGTTGAAATTTTTTCATGGTATGCTGGCAAGTGGCTTCACCAAGCCAATACTCAAAGACAGTGGGTTGAATTGTTTTCAGCAGAAAAAAAAGCTGTTCTGCCTCTTCAAAGTTTTTTTCCTCGAGCAACTTTTTTGCGATCTCATAAGCTCGATCCATCCACTTCCATGACAGTGACATCATTTCTTGAGCAGTCTTAGAAAATGGGGGTGTAAAAGCGGGATCTTGCAGCTGATTTTGTAACTGTTTTACCCCCCTCTCCCATGCTTGGTAGGAGCTCTCTTCATCAATAAAGGGCAGCTTTTCAAAATGAGCCTTTAAAATTTCTTGTGCTCGTTTAAGTTGCGAAAATCTTTCAGCAAAAAAGTCTTCCACTTTTGCTTCTATCATCTCTGCATGATTCTTAAAGGGTATGAGATCGTTTTTATACACTTCTTTTTCTGAAGCAATCATATAGGCCAGAAATTGCTCTAGATTTTTTTTAGAATCTGGTGAAGAAGAAAAACTGCTTTTTTTTAAGAGGAAAGGATTCATAAAGACAACATACCTTTGATTCCCTTCTATCAAAAAAGAGAGTTAATTAGCAAATTCTTCTTGAGATAATGATCAGCATCCAGTCAGCCTAGTAGTCTAAGGAATCCGGTGTCTGAAAAAAAGTCAGTGAACTTTGCATTGTACGTCCATTATAAACTACAATATGGTATATGAAAGACGAATACGAAGTTATAATTTACCAAAC
>JAHFTM010000025.1 GCA_023269335.1 Chlamydiia bacterium | reverse complement strand
TTGATAAATCGTGCGCAGCTGCCCTTGATAACCACGATGGTACTCATAAGCAAATGGTTCGTTTGAGTGTTTTGCAGTGCACAAGAAGCCAAAGTCACTATATGCATAGGTTGTCTTGCGTTCAGCTTCTGCGCCTACAGCTTCACTTAATGACTCAAGTCTATTTAAGGGCCCATAGCTCCATTCTGTGCGCTGGTCTGTTTGGTTCTTTAGGGTTTGTACAGCAAGATTGCCCGCTGCATCGTAGAGGAGCTCTTTTTTGCTGATTTCTTGTCCTAGGTGATTTGTCACCAAGATAAGAATTTCTCTTCCTAACGCATCATAGCTTATGCTCGTCACGACACCTTGTGGATCAGTGACTCTTTTTTCTAAATAGTATTGATTCAATTGATTTTTTTGATTTTCAATGTATTCAACTTTTGTGGTATGACCAAGGCTGTTTTTGAGAAGATGTGGTCTTGTTCCCTGAACGTAGGTTATCTCTTCGAAAAAATCAGCTTCTTGCTTTTTGATGATGTTTCCAAAGGCATCATAGAACAACTTTTTGTGGCACAAGCGTGCACCATCAGGCTGTTCAATCCAAGTTTCAGTAACTTTATCGAGTGCATCGTAGAGGGTTGCTTCAGTAATGAAGTGATCTTTAGATATCCATTGTTTTACTTTCCAGAGTCTACCAAGAGTGTCATATTCAAAATCAGAGCGCTTTGCAGAGCCATCATCTTCATCGGCATAAGGTCTTGGTGCCTTGATTTCTGTAATGAGTTCCCCTGCAAAGTTGTATTTATAAAAAGTGGAACAGTTTTCTTTATTTATGGCTTTTAGGCAGTGAAAGGCAGAATATGTTCGATACCCATTCTCAAGAAGGCTTGTCCTATTATTTTCCTCAGCTGCTTCAATTTTATAAGAGATGACTCTGTCAGCAAAATCGTAGTTATAGGAGCTCATAACTCCTATTCGTTCTATTTTTTTCTGCAGGGTGTCATCCTGATTGTAGTAAAAGTGCTCCTTTGTTTCGTCAGGATACTGGATGCTGATCGGTTTTCCGATGCCAGAGTAACTTCTTTTGATAAGGTATCCTTTAGGGTCCTTTTCAGAGGTGATATTTCCCAGAATGTCGTACGTGAAGGACACTTTCGGTTGAATCGGCTCCCTTTTTTCATTGAAGACAGTCGGCGAAGTTATTGAAACAAGCCTTGAGAGAAAATCATAGTCATACTGTGTCCGATTGCCATAGCGATCAATTTCAGCAACCTTGTTTCCATATACATCATATTCGTATGCTGTTGAACTATCAGGCGCATTTGTATAGCTCTCTTTTACACAGATAACATGGTCATTGAGATCATACTGGAGGGCTGTTTTCTTGCCTGTTGAGCTTTCTTTGATGCAGCTACAATTATCATTTTCATCGTAGCTATAGCGCGTGGTGATGCCCAGAGCGTTGGTGTGAGAGGTAAGATTTGAGTGTTCGTCGTAAGAGTATTTTTCACTCTTTGCTAGCCTCTCTTTTGAATCATAAACAGAGTGCTTTGTAAGACGAGCGCGTTCGTCGTATTCATTACAGATTTTTTTCTTGAGAACATCTTTTTTTTCTATGAAGTCATAATATTTTTCTTGAATAGTTTCTCGATTGTGACTGGACGTGGTGCGAGGACGAATTTCTATGCTATGTCTTTCTGTTACACTTCTTAACTCTTTAAAAGCGCTCGATGAGCCATCATCGACTACTTCTTTTACTAAAACGGCATCTTCATTGTAAAAATAAAAATGACGTTTTTTTATGGAGTAAGTTCCCTCGTAGATAAGTTTTTTCACAAGCAAGTTTGTGCCTGTTTTATATTCATAAGAGGTCTTATTACCCTTAGCGTCTGTTTGTGAAAGAGGGCTATGAAATTGTTTGAGTCGCTCTATCGTCTCTGGGAGGTTTTGTGAAGTAAGATCTTCAGCGGTTGGATTTCCGAAGCTCTTTTCATTATTCACACTACCACATTCATCGTAGCTATATCGTAGAGCAGAATGAATATTTCCTTTTGCATCTTCAATCGTGCGGCTTATAAGTTGTGGCATTCCTTTAAGCTCACTCCAGATGAGTTTTTCTTTAGAATAGACTTCCTCTTTCTCATATTTCGTCACTCGCAACAGTTTTTCTCGATCATGACGATAACTGGTTTTGTTGCCGCTTTGATCAAAGATATCGGTTGATTTTTCAGAATAGTCAAAAGTAAAAATTGGCTTTTTAGAAAGTGGTGTGGATAGGCTTTTCACCTTGGCATCGCTCTGGTATTTGACCAGAAGAAAGCGGCCGTCGGGAAACTTCTTTTTTTCAAGAACTTTTTTATCACAAACGGTACAGTAACGATAGGTTATTTCAGGATTACTTGTGCTTGAAACAGCTATCAAAAGCCCATGATGAAATGTGTAGGTGACGCTCTGGCCATCGGATGCTTTAGCTTTCACTTGGTCATCTTGATAGCTAAAGCTCACTTTGCAAAACTGCTTTTTCTCCGCATTGTTGACAGCGCAAATTTCAGCAAGCCTGCCGTCGTTGTCATAATGATAGAGCATTTTATTGCCTGAAGGCAAAATCTCCATTACAAGCTGAAACAGCTCAGCATTTTTTAATTTGATTGTGGATGGTGCTCTACAAAGCTTTCCTGTAGCCATTTTTGAGCTTTTCTTATAGAGGCGTTTAGTTCCTGAACAGAGCGTGAGCTCAAAGCCTTCCTCTGTTCTTGTAAGCTGGTTGTTTTTGAGATTTGTTTGAGCGCCGAGCGCTTCTTTAGCTGTGTTGACAATACCTTTATTGTATTGGATAAAATCAGGACGAAAAAGTAGCCCCTCTTTATCGCACGCGGTATAAATGAGTGGTGTGCCAAATGACTCAGAAGTAGTCGCAACGATGCTGTTATCTACTTTGCCAACCAAAAGCGTACACTCTGGAAAGTATTGCCAGAGGCCACTTTGGGATGTGTAGCCTCTTTTCAAAACGATGGGTGTAGGCGCATCTATCGTTGCATCGACTTCAAATTCTCGATAACTTCCTGAAACTACATCAACACTATTGTAGACAAAGCCTGCAGGATCGCCCTCAAAAATCGAGGCTATCTCTTTGCAGGATATAGAGGTGTTGAAAGAGAAGAGAAAAAGAAAGAGAGAAAAAAGGATACGCATTGCTACCTCCTAGAATTAAGGGGAGCAAACGTAAACCTGAGAGTTTATTTGAGCAAGAAAAATTATGAACGCATGGCGCTACATAGGTCTTAAGTAACAGGCTGATTGAAATCGTCGTTATGTGATACTGTATGCGCGCGTTCAGTTAAAAAATCTTCAATAAATTTGAATGCTCTATAGACATTTTCACAAGGTAGACTGGCCATTTGCTGACTACCGTTGGGTTTGGGGTAGAAAAATTCGCGATACTCTCGGTACGTCATCCTAGAAGCTACTCCAGAGTGCCATTGGGCAACTTTAGTGTCATAGTAAGCATCTATGTCAGATTTAGGCCAGCTGCCCATATAGGCCGCTGGGCTTTTCTGAAATTGTTCCTTTTTTGCTATTTTCTTTATTAATTCGATTGTACTAGCAAACTGTGTGTCAGAACCGTCATCAACAGAAATTGTTTGAAGGGTACCCTTTGTAAGAGCCTTTTCCGCTGCTATGACGAGCTCTTCTGATAAGCTGGGAATGGCAGCATATTCAAAAACTAGCTGTACAAGCTCTGGAATGAGTATGCCTGAGGCAGATAAAGTTTCCTTAAGAGCTTCATTGGAGGTAGAAGGCAAAAGATCTGTATGATTCTGTGTTCGATTCAATAGTGTTAAGCGAGCTAGTGCAGAAGAAATCTCGCGCTCGGAGGTAGGTCGTGTTGTTGATGGCTCCATATTATAATGATCCTTATATAACATATTAGTTAATGTATGCTACATTATCTAATAACTGCTATTAAAAATAAAGGTATTATAAGGTTATAGAGGCGCTCTATTGAAAATGATAACAGTTTTTCGGTAGTCCCATCTAGAAAAATAAAGAACCAGAACATTTGCTCACAAAAATAATTAGGTCATGACTGAGTGTGGACTTAAAATTCCTAACAGATAAGCTTTTTCAGCGTCGTGCAGATAAAGTCGACATCTTCTTCGTTCAGGTCATAGTAAAGAGGCAAAGAAAGCGTTTCTGCATAGTAGGTCTCAGTTTTTGGCAGGGTATGGGCAATGTCGCCATATTTTTGACTAAAGACAGGGTGATGAGAGATCGGAACGTAGTGCACATCAGTGCCAATGCCTGCATCATGAAGTTTCTTCATAATTGCAGTACGTGTCATTTTTAAATCTTCAAAATTAATTTTTACACACATCAAATGATAGGCTGTACGTTCATCTTGATTCGCATTCAAACAAGAAAGATGCTTCAAGCCCTGTAGATTTTCGCGATAGCGTTTGACAAGCTTGCGTCTTTTTTCAACAAAGGCTTCTAGTCGACTCAGCTGCGATAGACCAAGCGCTGCCTGCATTTCGGTCATGTGATAATTTTGTCCAAGTTCATGAATTTCGTAATAGCCTGGTTCTGGTTTTTTCTTTACAAAGGGCTTTTCTCGCTCAAGGCCATTATTGCGATAGGTAATCAGACGATGGTAAAGCTCATCGTCGTTTGTGGTGACAAGACCCCCTTCACCAGTTGTGATAGTCTTGGCCGGATGAAAGCTAAAAACAGTCATTTGACTATAAGTACAAGAGCCCACTTTTTCCCCCGTTGGATAGACAGATCCCAGAGCATGGGCAGCATCTTCAATGATCACCGCATCAGCTGTTTTAATCTGCCTCTCAAGCCTACTCATATCGATAGCAACACCTGCGAAGTGCACAGGAAGAATGATGTAACGACCGCGAGAAAGAGGGGAGCTCAGCTGCTCTTTTAATAAATCAATGCTCATGTTGCCTGAGTCGCTTTCTATATCCACAAAGTGTGGTCTCATATTTCTTGCCATCGCCGGTGATACCGTAGCAATGAAGGTGTTAGCAGTTGAAATGACACGATCGCTCTCTTGCACTCGAGCTGCAAAATAGCAGGCAAAAAGAGCCGATGTAGCGCTATTGAAAGAGACTGCCCACTTAGCATCAGTAAGTGCTGCAATCTTTTCTTCAAAGAGCTTTGTTTTTTCGCCGCGACTGATGCGCTCTTGAGTGAGGGACTCTTGCACAGCCTGGATGTCTTGTTGATTGATTGATTGCTTAGCGTAGGGGAAAATTTTTTCTGGATTCATGGTCGTTCCTTAGTATGTTCTCCCATTGTGCCGAGTCTTCTGTTTATCTTCAAGATGCGCCATCCGAAAAAAGCAGCCACCTTGGAAAGTTTGAACAGAGAATCCCACAACATAACCTGCTTTAGGTGTTGCCTTTAGAGAATTTTCCGAAAGTAGTATCCAGAACTAAGGCTTTGAAGGAGAGCGCGTTGTAGCGCAATTCTTTAAGAGATCTTTAATAATTTTTTAAATTCTGTGGCAGTTGTTTTGATTTTCAAGGCTTTAGCTTTCGTAGAAATTTTTTAGGGACAAAGGGCTTGCTTGGAAGATGTTGGATTGTTAGATTCTCACTCATCTTAAAAACGTGTTAGAATGCTACCGCGACATAATCTAAAGAGGACAAGAAGTGAATATGCTGACCTGCGAAGCAGTTGATGTGTGGAGCCAGTTTCTTGAGTATGTCAAAACAAAGTGCTCTTTGACTGCCTATAATAATTGGCTCAGTCCAATTATAGTACTGGAAGCTGGAGAAGAAAAAGTACAGCTTCAAGTGCCAAATATTTTTGTGAAAGAGTACCTTCTTTCAAACTACAAAAAAGAGCTTTGCGCATTTCTTCCCACTACCATAAATGGTGAGCCCTCAATTGAGTTTGTTATTGCCAAGCAAGAAAAAAAGATTCTTTCGCCTGCGATCCACATTCCCAAGCCATTGGCAATGCCTACACAAATGGAAAACACAAGCGAAGATCCTTTTGTTTCTTTCGAAAGCAAACTCAACGAGCAGTATCTCTTTTCTACATTTATCGAAGGCCCAGCAAATCAGTTTGTAAAGTCGGCAGCTGTAGGTGTTGCTGCCCGCCCTGGCCAGTCCTATAACCCACTTTTTATCCATGGTGGCGTAGGTCTTGGAAAAACGCACTTACTGCATAGCATCGGCCATTATGTCAAAGAAAATAATAAGCGTCTCAGAGTGCAGTGCATCACGACAGAAGCATTCATCAATCAGCTTGTTGATAGCTTGCGCAATAAATCGATCGACCGCATGAAACGCTTTTACCGTATGAATGTGGATGTGCTCCTAGTCGATGATATTCAGTTTTTGCAAAATAGACCCAATTTTGAAGAGGAATTTTGTAATACCTTTGAAACACTCATCAACCAAAAAAAGCAGATTGTCATCACCTGCGACAAACCGCCATCACAGCTAAAACTTTCAGAGCGCATGGTTGCAAGAATGGAGTGGGGACTTGTGGCAAGCGTAGGAATGCCTGATCTTGAAACACGCGTGGCCATCCTCCAGCACAAAGCAGAACAAAAGGGACTTGAGATTCCAAGTAATGTCGCATTTTTGATTGCTGAGCATATTCATAACAACGTACGACAGCTTGAAGGCGCTATCAATCGCCTGAGTGCCTACTTGCGTCTTCTCAATCAAAGCATCACAGAGGATTTAGCCGAAAAGCTTCTGCGAGATATGTTTCAGCTGGTAGTGCGCGAAAAATTAACCGTTGAAAATATCTTAAAAAGCGTTTCTGCAGTGTTCCAGGTGCGAGTGACCGATCTGAAAGGTGATGGACGTACAAAAGACATTGCCATCCCACGTCAAGTAGCGATGTTTTTGGCTAAAGAGTTGATCAATGAATCACTTGTGATGATAGGTAACTCATTTGGCAAAACCCATTCTACTATTTTGCATGCAGTAAAAAATATCGAGAAGAAAATAATTGAAGATGAAACGCTCAGGCGTCAGATCGATATGGTGCGCCGCAACTTAGAAACACAGCACTGAAAAATAAAAACGGCTGGACCTTTCTTCGATAGCCGTTTTTTCATTAGCTTGATTTATTTCTTGTTACATACCACTGCTGGAGAGCGGCTATCTCGCTTTGGACGCGAATGATAATGTCGCTCTCCTTATGCGTAGACTCGTCAAAAAAAATTGGCTTTCCAAAAACACAGGCAGTCTTTTTCCCAAATAGAGAAGGAAACCGCTGGTTTTTTGGCCAGATATCAAACGTTCCATGAATATAAGTTGGAATAATAGGTGCTTTTGTACGCTGTGCTAGTATCGCAATCCCGCGCTTAAACTGGCATAGCTTGCCATCATGTGATCGAGTGCCTTCTGGGAAGATCAAGATTTTTTTCCCCTCTTCAATAAGTTTACACGCAAGCTTTAAGGAAGAGAGATCATTGCCCTTACCCACAGGATGTGCATTCAACTTAGAGATCAGCAATTTAAAAAAAGGATTGGTAAAAAGCGTGCTTCTAGCAAAAAAGGCGATCTCTTCAGGATAGGATGCTGCCATGAGTGGTGGGTCAAGAAATGAGAGGTGATTGGAGGCAATGATGGCACCTTGCGAACTGGGAAGATGTAGTGCATCTTGAAAGATCACTTCGTGGTCATAAAGCAATCGGAAAAAAGCTTTAAGACTAGAGCTTGTCATTTTATAAAAAAGAGACATTTTTTCCTTAATCTAACGCAATTAAAACTCACGCATTACGTTAACATATTGTAAAACAATAGTATAAGCTATTTTCAAAAAATTAACAACTTATGATTTTACAAGAAAAATGATGCGTTCTACCACTTCATCGATTGAAAGGTTAGAGGTGTCGATGAGATGAGCATCTTTTGCAGCTTTTAAGGGGGCAATTTCGCGATTTTCATCGCGCTCATCGCGCTCTTGAATGTCTTGAAGAGTTTTTTCAAAACTATGAGTTTGTGCAAATGTTACGTCTTTGGCAACAAGCTCATTATAGCGTCTTTTTGCTCGAACAGTAGGTTCAGCTGTGAGAAATATTTTTGTCTCAGCATTTGGGAAAATTACCGTTCCCATGTCACGTCCTTCAAAGACAGCACTGATACCCTTTACAAGGTCTCTTTGAAGTTGACTGAGTTTGTCTCTAATCGCTTTGATTGTCGATATTTTTGAAGAAAGTGAGGTGACTTCCGCTGTCCGTAGATGGTCTGTCACGTCGACGCAGTTGAGATAAAAATGGATCTTGTTTTGATGGATTTTTAAAGAAAGCTCGGCAGTTTGTAAAAAATGAGTGAGTAGTTCATGGTTAGTATAGTCTATGCGGTTGATGAGAATTCCGTAGGCAATAGTGCGAAACATGGCTCCTGTATCGAAGTAGGTAAAACCAAGCTTTTCAGCTACCTTTTTAGCAACGGTACTTTTTCCAGTTCCCGACGGGCCATCAATGGTAATGATCATGATAGAATAATTTTTAAACGTAAAAAGATATAGAGAAGTGGGGTGGTAAAGAGAGTCGAATCCACCATATCCAGCACTCCACCAAAGCCAGGCAGACTGCTAGAATCTTTTACTTTTGCATCGCGTTTGAGAAGTGATTCAGCAAGATCGCCAAGCACGCTTGCCATGCCGATGATCAGGCCAAGAAGAGCGCTCTCTATATAGCTTACCTGAGGGGCAAATGAAAGCTCATAGTGATGTGTAATCCAGACAAAAGCAAGGCCTGTAGTACAAGATCCAATAAGGCCGCAGATCAGACCCTCAACTGTTTTTTGTGGGCTTAAAAGCGGTGCAATTTGCCTTTTACCAAATAGTTTACCTGCAAAGTAGGCGCATGTATCTGTCATCTTCGTTGCTACAATCAGGAAGATCAGCCAGAGAGGCGTCTGCTCAGAGATATTTTTTGTTAGCCCATAGTTTAAGTCGATGAATAAGCTTAAGGGTAAGGTGACATAAAGAAGGCCAAAAATTGTCACGGCCAAGTTGCCTATAGACTTTTGTTGCTGCGTAAAATAGGTAACAAAAGCGGTGAGGCCAAAAAGGTAGAGTACAAGTTCAGAGGAAAATGCTAAATAGGGCGAGTTAATTGTAAAAAAGCGTGCTAAAATATAAATCGTTGCAAAAGAAATACCAAGCCTTGAAAGCGGGGCATAGCCTTTTACTTTAGATATATGATAGTACTCCCAGAGGGCGATAGCCTGGAAAGCGAGCAGTAAAAGTAAAAAGAAATAGTTAAAGGGCGGCTCGTGAGAGGCAAGAATGGCGCCGATGACGACGACGCTGCCAAATAGACCAAACAAAGCGCGCTGCTGAAAATTAGTGAGTCTTTTCGACATAAAATAAAAATTTAGTTATAGGTGCCACCACCTCGTCGTCGCTGTCGCGTCTGGTAGTCGCAAATAGCGGACAGGAGATGAGAAGGAGTAAAATTGGGCCATAGTACTTCATCAGTGTACAGTTCAGTATAAGAGCTTTGCCATAAAAGAAAGTTACTAACTCTCTTTTCACCACTCGTACGGATTAAAAGATCGGGATCGGGCCATCTTGACGTATCCAGGTAGTGAGCAATACTTTCTTCGGTAAGAGTATCTGGAGAGATATTCTGCGTCAAGCAGTCATTGACAATTTTTCGAACAGCTCGGCAAATTTCATCGCGGCTGCCATAGTTGACTGCCAAAACTAAGTCAAAATCAATACAATGTTCTGTTTTTTCTTTAATCTGGTTGATCACAGCGACAAGAGAGCTTGGCATGAGCTCAAGATTGCCAATCACATTCAGTCGGATGCCATATTCGATAAGTTTTTGTTGGTATTGTCGTAAATATCCTTCAACAATCTTCAAGTAGGTGAGCACTTCAGCTTCAGGTCTTGTCCAATTTTCTGTAGAGAACGTATAGATAGTAAGTACCTTAATACCAAGCTCTTTTGCAGCACGTATGCAGGTAATGCCAGATTCAATGCCGAAAGGGTAGCCTTCAATGCTCTCTTTTTTCAGATCTTTAGCCCAGCGTCTGTTGCCATCTGGAATAATCGCAACATGGTAGGGGATTTTATCCTTGTCAATAGTTGCAAGATCGCTTGGTGAAAAAAATTGATTCGGCACTTGATCTTGTTTACAGCTTGTCACTCACAACACTCACTACTTGTAATTTGAAGCCACTATACAGCAAAGTTTATTTCCTAACATCCCTAATCACTACCCAACTTAAGGACTTGCATGAAGGCACTTTGAGGAATGTTGACTTTACCAATTTCCTTCATGCGTTTTTTACCCTCTTTTTGCTTTTCCCAGAGTTTCTTTTTACGGGTGATATCACCCCCATAACATTTGGCAGTGACGTTTTTAGTAAGGGCAGAGATCGTTTCACGTGCGACAACTTTACCACCGATCGCAGCTTGGATAGGCACTTTAAAAAGCTGCTGCGGGATCACCTCTTTCAATTTTTCGCAGAGGGCACGGCCGCGTGTTTCAGCCTTTGTTCTGTGGATCAAGCAGCTGAAGGCATCGACCTGTTCTTCATTGACTCTGATTTCAAGTTTGATGATATCGCCGTCATGATAGCCCTCAAATTCGTAGTCAAAAGATGCATAGCCTTTGGTAATGGACTTCAACCTGTCAGCAAAGTCGGTGACAATTTCATTCAGAGGCATATGGTAGGTGATAAGTAGGCGTTTGGCATCTAGCGTTTCCATTTTTTTACATTCGCCACGTTTGTCAAGTGTCAGCCCCATAACAGCGCCTAAATAGTCGTTTGGAACTATGATATGACAATTGACATAGGGCTCTTCAACCCATTCGATGTGTGATGGGTCGGGATAGTGAGCTGGGTTATCAACTTGCAGTACCTGTCCATCACGAAGGGTAAAGCGGTAGATAACACTTGGTGAGGTGGTGATGATGTCGAGATCGAATTCGCGTTGCAGCCTTTCAACAACAATCTCAAGGTGTAAAAGGCCTAAAAAGCCACAGCGAAAGCCGAAGCCAAGTGCGGTAGAGCTTTCCTGTTCGATGTGTAGAGCCGAGTCATTGAGTTGCAGCTTGCCGAGGGCATCGCGCAAAGCTTCGAAATCGATGGATTCAATGGGGTAGATGCCAGCGAAAACAACGGGGTTGATAATTTTAAATCCCGGCAGAGGATACTTTGTAGGTTTCTTTTTCAAGGTGACGGTATCGCCGATTTTAATATCTTTGACGTTTTTGATGTTGGCTACAAAATAGCCCACTTCGCCTGCTCTGAGGAGGTTGACCGCGGTCTGTTTTGGCTGAAAGACGCCTACTTCGAGAACATCGTAGTCGCTGTCTGTTGCCATCATCAGGACATGAGAGCCCTTTTTTATTTCACCATCGATCACACGGACGTAGACCATGACGCCACGGAAAGGGTCATAGTGCGAGTCAAAAACAAGGGCGCGTAGAGTTTCAGCCTCTTGAAGCTTATGTACTTCATAAAGTGGCGCCGGTATATCGCGAATGACCCGTTCTAAGATATCTTCGATACCGATACCAGTTTTGGCAGAGCATAAAATAGCATCTTCTGCGGGTATGGCGATGGCATCTTCGATCTGCTTTTTTACCCCTTCAACATCTGCTGTCGGTAGGTCAATTTTGTTGATGACTGGAATGATGGCGAGCTTTCTTTCTTGTGCTAAGTGAACATTTGCAAGGCTTTGGGCTTGCACGCCTTGACCTGCATCGATGACTAAGAGAGCTCCTTCACAAGCAGAAAGGGAGCGCGATACTTCATAAGTGAAGTCCACATGTCCTGGTGTGTCGATCAGATTCATTTGATAAGTATGGCCATCTTTTGCCTTGTAGTACATCGTTACAGGATGCGCTTTGATGGTGATGCCGCGCTCGCGCTCAAGATCCATATCATCAAGCACCTGATTTTGCATGTCGCGCTTAGAGATAGTGCCGGTAAACTCAAGCAGGCGATCTGCAATCGTTGATTTTCCATGGTCGATGTGAGCAATGATGGAAAAATTGCGGATGTACTGCGGGTTGTATGTAAACGAGTCTTCTTTCATGGTGTAAAAATTTGTGGGGTAATAAAGCAAAAGTATAGAGTAAGCTTTGAATGAGTGCAATCAGGATATTAATCTCAGGTTTCTATCCATGCGCGTGTTGATGTGTCTGCGAGCGCTTGAGTGAGTTATTTTAATCTATTTAAATTTTTA
>JAHFTM010000197.1:1037-4101 GCA_023269335.1 Chlamydiia bacterium | reverse complement strand
GTTCACCACCAATTTTTTTCGCGTTTATCCCTCACAAGATGTGCGCGGTGTCTCATTTGGTGGCTCGCTAAAAAACATCATTGCCATCGCCTGTGGCATTTCGGATGGTCTAGGGCTTGGCACAGGGGCAAAAGCTGCGCTTATGACCCGTGGACTGCACGAAATCGTCAAACTTGCTCGCGCACAAAATTGCCGCCCTGAAACCTTGTATGGACTTTCTGGTATGGGAGATCTTTTCCTTACCTGCTCATCCACGCTCAGTCGTAACTTTCGCTTTGGCAACCTTTTAAGCCAAAATATTTCACCTGACACTGCCAAAAAAGAGATCGGCATGGTGGTAGAGGGCGCTTATAGCGCTATCGCTGCCTTGCAAATCAGTAAGCAGGTAAATATTCCTATGCCCATTACAGAACAGGTAGTTGCCATACTAGAGGGAAAAATAAAACCTAGAGACGCAGTATCTGAGCTCATGCAACGAAGTATCAAAGAGGAATACTTGTGAAAAAAATTGTCTCAACAGTTGAAATGCGCAAGATAGAAGAAAGGGCTATAATAGCTGAGACAACACAAGAAACATTGATGGATAAAGCAGGTGAAAAAATTGCTCACTTCATTGCTTCATTTATCGAAAAAAATAAACTTGCCAAAAAGGCTTTTCTTTTAGCCGGTAAAGGCAATAATGGCGGTGATGGCTACATGGCCGCAAGCCTTCTTTTAAAGCAGGGCTTTGCTATTCAAGCCTATCAGGTGTTAGAGCCTGAAATCGGCTCTCTTTGCTATAAAAAACGTGCTGAATTTCTATCGCTTTCTGGAAAAATGACTGAAGAGCTTCCCACGAATGGTGTGATCATCGATGCCATCTTCGGTATCGGCTTTGAAGGCAAAACGAGTGGAAAAACTGCTGAGATCATCGAAAAAATAAACTGCTTAAAAGCTATTCGCATTGCCATTGACATACCATCAGGACTGAATGCAAACTCTGGGCAAGCACTAGGCTCTGCCATCTTCGCCCATCACACTTTGACGATCGAATTTCCAAAAACAGGCTTTTTCGTCCATGATGGTTATAATCATATAGGCAAGCTGCACTGCCTTCCAATTGGTCTTTCTGCTGACCATATCTCCACAGAGCTCCAGTATCTTGAAGAAAAAGATGTCATTCCACTACTTCCAAAAATCAAAAGAAATCGACACAAATACGAAGCAGGCCATGTCGTCGGCCTTGCAGGCTCTCACGGGATGGCAGGAGCCGCCATGCTGGCATCGCTTGCTGCCATGAAGGCAGGCGCCGGCATTGTGCATCTTCTTGTTCCAGAAAATCTTCTTCAAGAAGTAGCAGGAGGGCCTTGGGAGATTGTCCGCGTGCCATTTCATGAAAATGACCTTTCCAAAGTGCGGGAGTGGTTATTACACGCCAAAGCCTGCTTTATAGGACCAGGTCTTGGCACTACAAAAAGCACTGAGCATCTTTTAAAAAGCTTGTGGGAAGATTTCAAACATAAGTCTATCCTTGACGCTGACTGCTTGCATTATCTTTCGAAGTCACAGAAAAGTTTTGGCCCACTTCCGGGGTCGATACTCACGCCGCATCTAGGTGAGATGAAGCGCCTTCTAGGTGATGTGAAAACTGAGTATACTTCACCTACATTCTTACGCTCTTGTCAGCACTTTGTAGAAGAGAATCTCACGCATCTTGTCTTGAAAGGAGGCCCCTCCTTTTTATTATCGCCCGGCAAGCCAATCACAGTGATGGATCGTGGCGACCCTGGCATGGCAACGGCTGGAAGCGGAGATGTACTGACAGGCATTCTTGCTGCCCTTTTAGCTCAGGGACTAACAGTACATGACGCTCTTTTTTTAGGTCCTTATTTGCATGGCCTAGCAGGGGAGGTTGCTGCTGAAAAGGAGACCTCTTATTCCATGACGGCAACTAGCATCATAGCAGCATTGCCCGACGCCTTTCACGCGATGCTGTCTATTTGAATTATAGTAATGCGAGAGCACATTTGAGAGCTCGTTCTACGTTTTTCAACTCCTCAAGAGTAAGAGTGCCTATTTTTTTCCCAAGACGCTTTTTATCAATTGCTCTGATAGGACCGAGCGGCTCTAGAGCTACTGTCCAAATAAAAATTAACTCAAGCAATTTTTGATGTGGACTACGCGAGTAGCATCAACTGCTGTACACGCTCTCGTGCTGGCATATATTCTTGCTTTTCCGCCCTTCTGAGCCATATCAACGCTTTTTTAGCTGATTTAAGAATGCCTTTTCCATCAGCTTCATAAGTTCGACCTAAACTATATTGAGCAGGGGCGTACCCTTGCTTTGCGGCTTTCTTAAACCATCTGATTCCTGTCTTCAAAGATTGAGGTACGCCACGACCCAACATATAAGCTACAGCTAAATTATGTCGAGCGATCTCAGACTCTTGATTTGCTGCTTTCATAAACCATTGAACTGCTATCTCATGAGATTGAATGACCCCACGACCAAGAAGATAAGCAAAAGCTATCTTTTCTTGAGCATTTTTAAGCCCTTGCCTTGCCGCTCTTTCATACCATTGAGCTGCTGTCTCAGGAGATTGAACCAATCCTCCTTCTCCAATTTCATAAGCTAATCCCAAGCTATATTGAGCAGATGCATCGTTAAGACTTGCAAACCGCACCAACTGTTTAAACAATATTTTTTTGATTTGTTTCACTTTTTTACTTGTTGCAAAACAGGGCACTACTTCTGTAACACTCTCACCTTCTCTTTGGAATTTTTTTACATTCATGACACCTGTAGTATCAAAGCCAATCATTCCATATCCATGTTCAGCACAACAAGGCATTAGGTAGCTTTCACACAAATCACCCGTAGGCGCAAAAACAGGCCGTTGTTGAAAAGCTGCAATTTTTTTTGCAAGCTGCACTCCTGCAAAGCAAGTATTAAGAAGAATAGTTGCTTTTACATCTAAGCAAGCAAAATCTATCTCTTTTGTATCGTCTATTGTATACGTATTATCTAACCCTATTACAATTTTATTCGGATCCCCATGTGCTCTCACTAGAAGTGTCATGATTG
>JAHFTM010000197.1:0-1027 GCA_023269335.1 Chlamydiia bacterium | reverse complement strand
TCGCCAATTATTTGAAATACAACGTAATGAGTTTTTACAAGCCGCTCTAATTGTGGTAGTAATCTAGGATCAGCAAGTGCATCGTCAAAATTATAAACTGACTGCAAAATCAATGCTGCGGGCGCGTTTGCTGCTTTTTGCAGGTTAGCTGCCTGAATAATACCCTGATACTTATTTAACAATGCTCCCGTCCATGAAGACATTATAGGTGAAATAAGTGAGAAGGCACGTAAATACTTGTTTCGTATTTGTTGCACTTTTTTCTTTGCGCCCCTTCTTGAATTGAATACTTCAAGTAGAGAATTTATCGTACCATCAAACTCATTTTTATATAGGTAAGATCCAATCAGCCCTATCATATCTAACGGCATTTGTGTTTGCAGTTGAGGTGAAAATGAGACCTGTTGGAACGCTTGAGTCAGTGCTGCCACATCCCTGCTATGGTCACTTGAAAAATAAGTAATATTCATATTTTTTTATTTAGTTTGTTAAATATTTTTAGTATAACACAAAATTAAATCTAAAGAAACTAATATTAACTTTAATTTATACTGATTATTTAGCAGATGCTGCAAATAGGACACTCTTTGATATGATGACCTGTAGCCTTACAATAGGCCCTTGCAAAATAGATCATTTGGAGATGTAGCTTAATCCAGTCTTTTTTTAAAAAGAGCTTCTTTAAGTCGCGCTCTGTTGTCACCACGTTCTTTCCAGAAGAAAGCCCCCAGCGCTTGGCCAAGCGGTGAATGTGGGTATCCACAGGAAAAGCAGCCTCTAGAAATGCTTGCGCCATCACCACAGATGCAGTTTTATGACCCACTCCCGGAAGAGCTTCCAGCGCCTCAAAAGAAGCTGGCACTTTTCCTTGGTGTTCTTCCACAATCTTTTTGGAAAGGGCCACAATGTTTTTAGACTTGTTTTTTGAAAGACCAAGAGAGCGAATAATTACTTCCACATCGTCAACTACACACTCAGACATCTTCTGCGGGGTGTCGGCTAGTGAAAATAATTTGGGCGTCACCCC
>JAHFTM010000196.1 GCA_023269335.1 Chlamydiia bacterium | reverse complement strand
AAGCGGAGCACCATTAACCATTTTTCCTGTCTCATCGACACTGCCCATCACCCCGGTCACTGCAATCGTCAAAGCTGTAATACTGCAAATGATAGCCGTAGATAAAAGCGTAGCTGACATAGAAAGAAGCGCTTGCTTAGCAGAAGATTTTGTCCGTGCTGCTGCTGCTGCAATGGATGAAATTCCAAGCCCCGCTTCACTTGAGAAAACAGATCGAGAGACACCTGATTGCATAGCCATCATTACGGTAGAGCCTATAAAGCCACCACAGGCGGCTTGTCCTGTAAAGGCTGAAGAAAAAATTAAACTCACGGCTTCGGGAAGCTTGCTGCTAAAGAAAAATAAAACGACAATCCCAGCAAGGATATAAAAGCTTGCCATAACCGGCACTAAAATTGAGGAGACAAACCCAATACCTCGAATCCCTTTTAGCAAAACGAATGCAGTAACTACTGCCAGAACGATACCAGTTATAAAAGGATCTACGGCAAAAACATTCCCTAATGCTTGGGCAATCGAATTGACCTGTACAAGATTTCCAGTGCCGATAGCTGCAATAGAGGCAAACCCTGCAAATAAAGTCGCCATCCACTTCCAGCCAAGGCCCCGTTCTATATACTGCATGGGACCACCTGCCATCTCGCCACGCTCATCAACTACACGATATTTCACTGCAAGAAGCGCTTCAGCATATTTAATGGCCATAGTAATAAGCGTTGTCACCCACATCCAGAATATAGCACCAAGACCGCCAGCTGTAATCGCTGTAGCCGCACCTACAATACTTCCTGTACCAACAGCGGAGGCCATAGCTGTCATCAACGATTGAAAAGAGCTAATGTCGCCTTTAACTGTTGCTTTTTCTACCTCTTTTTCCGACAGGTCTTCTTTTGGCTCTTTCATGAAAAAAGCACTAAATAAATAGCGAAATTGCATGCCACGCAAAAGGCAAGTCAGATAAATACCCACACCAATAAGTAGCAGAAGCAGTGGAACGCCCCAAATAGTTGCTTGAATGGTCTGGACGAGAGACTGAAGCTCGATCATAGGCACCCCTAAGTGAAACTCATGTTTTAAAAAATTTCTTTTCACATCTTCAAGAATGGGGAAAAGTGTACCCTATCAAAGAATAAATGAAAACAGGTGAAAGCAATTATACACTTAAAATTTATTTTTTGCAACTATTTTTCTATTCCATTAACTACAACTTTTAAATAAAGTTAAAACAATACACTTAATAAAATATAAATATCTCGCTATTTGCATACTTATAGTAAATTACTAAAAATTAAGCTCCCCCATAAGTAGTTCATCTCAATAAAATATAATTGAGGAGCTCTGGCTAATCAGCTCATGATCTTTTGACTAAAGAAGCACTCTATGCGGTGGGTGTAAAAAATCTGAATTTGCATTTCAGATGAAGTCCTGTTTTCTACTAAATGAGCGCATCTGCTAAGGTGTAACCTTTTAAACTAAACGCTATAGTACTATGAACGACCATTTGCTCGAAAGTCCCGAAACGTTGATTCAAAGGTATCCCCTTTCTAAACAAGGTGCAGATACTATTGCTTTACGTCGTAATGAAATTATGTCCATCCTTCAAGGAAAGGACCCACGGCTGTTACTCATTGTAGGCCCCTGCTCTATTCACAACATCTCAGCTGGCAGAGAGTATGCACAACTACTGCAACGTTTAAGCGTAGAGGTAGAAGACTCTTTTTTAATCGTCATGCGCACCTACTTTGAAAAGCCTCGTACAAGTTTCGGCTGGAAAGGGCTGCTTTACGATCCGCATCTTGACGGCTCAAATGACATTGCACGCGGCATTCGCCTTTGTCGCTCTTTTCTCGTTGAGCTGGCTGAACTAGGGCTTGCCACCGCAACAGAATTTTTAGAACCGCTCTCGTCAAGTTACTTGGCAGACCTCATCAGCTGGGGCTCCATAGGTGCACGTACAGTGCAGTCTCCTATACATCGTGAGATAGCCTCCAATCTTCCCATGCCGGTGGGCTTTAAAAATAGAAATGATGGCAATATTGAAATTGCCGTACAGGCCGCAGCATCCAGTAAAGAAAAACATACGTTCTTAGGGATAGGACCTGATGGACGTATTGCTATCAAGCAAAGCTTAGGCAATATTTTTCCTCATATCGTTCTTCGTGGGTCTGACGAGGCAGATAATCTTGATTTAACCTCTCAAAAGTATGCTGCAACTCTTTTAGATAAGTATGGACTCCCCCCTTCGCTTCTTATTGATGTCTCTCACGGTAATTCACGACGAAACTTTCGCAAGCAAACAGCAAACTTTTCTCTACTCATCGAGCAGATACAAAAAGGCAATAGGCTTATTCGAGGTTTAATGATCGAAAGTAATTTACTTGAAGCTACACAACAAGCTTTACTTGACAAGCAAAATCCGGCTCCTTATCCTCATCCACGTCCCTACCACAATTCTTACTCAAAGGAAGAGATCGCCTTTGGAGCCTCACTGACTGATCCCTGCCTTGACTGGCAGACAACAAAAACTCTTATCAAGGACGCGGCAAAATTGAACACACCTTCTTTTTTATCATTGGCAACCTTATGAAGCATATTTTTTCTCTGCTCCCATTTTTGTCATTGTTTTGTGTATCTTGCTCAACAGCACATCTACATGTACGAAGCGAGCATTACAGCCGCCAAGACCTAGCAAGCTATGCTATGGACACCCCTGATCCAAGAAAGACAAGTGCTGACTTTGGTCAGCGGCTTGTTATTCACTGGCAAGTAACTGAAAATATTTTTCAAAAGGGACCTCTTGAGCTTGTTCTCAGTGTAAAATTAAAAAATGGCGAAGAGAAAAAATCAAAAACAGTCCTCACAAAACGCGAAGGACGAACTTTCTATCCTATCTTTGGCAACGACTACGTAAAAAAAGGTGGCCTGCAAAGCTATCTTGTAGAATTAAAGTCGTGTGGCAAAACGCTCACATCTAGCCAACATAAACTGTGGGTTAAGAAAATCAACACAGCTTCTGATTAAAAGCTCTTCAAATATAGTTCAGAAAAAGTTCCGTTTCTGAGTCTTTACTCTTTTTTTCATACATATACATTCCTAGAAATGAAATGAGTGACAGATAAAAGATAAGAGCCCAAAGAGAAATGTCATCAAACGAAATAGTTTTGTCAAATGAGGGCGGAGCGTAACTGACAAAGGTAAGTGTCATTTCTGTAAGAAAGCTGCAAAAGCTAAAAAGAAGCATTCCCACAAAAGGAAGAAAGGAAAGCAGGCAGGCACAAAACAAAAGAAAAAGGCATATGCCCACCAAAAATGGGAAAAATGAATTATACACAATTCCCATCAAAGGAAAGGTATGAAACGAGTAGATACACATGGGAAACATCAAGAGATGTACGGCAAGTCCAAGAGCCCATGATTTACGAAAGAACAGCAAAAGTAAATATCCAATTTGATCAGAGCGTGTCATAACTAAAACTTGGGAAGAGGAGCGCTTTGGAAAACAGTGCGTTAACAAGGCATCGAAAAGAGGGTAAAAAAGAAGAATAGCTCCCGTTGCTAAAAAGCTCAGCTGAAAGCCTAGATGAAAACAAAACGTCGGCTCATATAACGTAAGAGCTGCAAGGGCGATACCAAGCGAATTCAGTCCATTTGCCTGCCTTTCAAAAAGCTTTCCTACTAAAAGAGCCGCAATAGAAATAAACGCCCGCATCACAGAGGGTGCCGCACCTAAGAAAAGAAGATAGCTGCAAATTCCTGCTAGAAGCACAATAAGCGAAGCTTTCCAAGACAAAGTGAGCCTCAAGACAAATGCCATGCAAGCTGCTAATAAGCTGAAGTGAAAGCCTGAAACCACCATGATATGCTGCAGGCCAAAACGGCGCAGATTCTGAGCTAAGATAGGGTCGTTAAACTCACCTGTTGTGAGTCCTTCTAAAAATGAGCGTGCCTCACCTGGTTTAAGATAGCCTCTTAAAAACTTCTTAAAAGCCATTTTTGCTTTCAGGCGCACTTCTACCAAAGAAAATAAATTCTCTTTTTTCAACCACAGGGCACCCTTTGCTGGAGTAAAGACAAACTGCTCCTCTTGCATGCATTTTAAAGT
>JAHFTM010000024.1 GCA_023269335.1 Chlamydiia bacterium | reverse complement strand
AAAATAAACCGCATAAACCGATAGAGCTTTAATGATAATGAGCCAGAAAATCAGCTTGAAAAGATAAGGAAAGCGCTGATTCGTCATTTCAATCGTATGTGTTACCATAATGAGCCTCAAAAATTTCAATTTCCTGCAGACTAAAATATCAAATAATCAATTTCAAGCTTTTTGATCATGTATTCAAAAATAATAGACATAATGAGAGAGTGCCAGATGGATCATAAGAAGCTCTACTACAGTTTCTCACAGTTTTCAATCTGGAAGACTAAACAGATCTTTAATTGCCTGAAGAGTTACATCACGACCAATTGCTGCAATCGCATCAGTCAACGGAATATTTTTAGGGCATACTCTGACGCAGTTTTGTGCATTGCCACAACCACCAATACCGCCCTCTTGCATCATCACATGCAATCGCTTTGGTTTTTGAAAGCTACCTACAGGATGCGTATTAAAAAGACGCACTTGGCCAATGCTTGCAGGACCAATGAATTTTGAATGGTCATTGACTTGCGGACAAGCTTCCATGCAGCAGCCACACGTCATGCATTTTGAAAGCGAATACATCACCTCCTGCTTTTCAGGTGCTATCTTGGGACCTGCTCCAGCATCGCGGCTATCATCTGCTTCTATCCACGCAAAGACCTCTTTTAAATTCTCAAACATCCGCGTACGATCGACCATCAAATCACGAATCAGCGGAAACTTTGAAAAGGGAGCAAGAGTAATCGTTGTGCTGCCACTTTCTGCTATAATCAATTCGACAATAGCAGTGCAGGCTTGTCTTGGTTTACCATTAACAAGCATAGAACAAGCTCCACAAACCTCTTCAAGGCACCCTGATTCCCAGACAACCGGTGTCACCTTTTGCCCTTGGCGATTTATTGGATGGCGCTGAATTTCAAAAAGAGCAGAGATAATATTGGTTGTAGGCTTGCGCTCAAGTTCAAACTCTTCCCAGTATTGGTTGCCAGGATGGCCACGATAAATACGCAATATGTAGCTGTTTTTTGTCTCCATAAACTTCCTTTTCCTTTTCCTCTAAAGCGGCAATGGCATCTCTTCCGGCAGACCAACAAATTGCGGAATGTCTTTTTCATGCTTCGTATAGTCTCGCCTTATTGGCTGAAGATAGCGAGTGTCTACATCAACATAAGAAATCTCCGGCTCTTCCGTTTCCTTATTCCATTTGGCAATCGTCGTTTTCAAGAACTTCTCATCATCGCGCTTTGGAAAATCAGACTTTGCATGCGAGCCTCTCGATTCATTACGTAACAGCGCACCTTTAGCAATGATAAGAGCCACCTCAACCATACCTTCAAACTGACTTGCGAAGATATAGGTTTGGTTTGCAAAACGTGATGTATCATCCAAAGTAATTTGCTTTTGCCGCTCGCGTATCTCTTTAATTTTAGCAATCGTTTTGATCAGATCAGCGTTCGAACGCTTCACTGTTGTGTACTTGACAAGCCACTCTGCAAGCTCATCATGCAAACGATGGATGTTTTCTGGCCCGCTTCGCGACATAATCTCTTTGCGCTTTTCTTCTTCAATGCTCTCAGCATCGGTGAAATAGTCGGCTGAAACATTCTCATAACTTGAAAGCAATCCTTCCAGATATCGACGAATTTCAACACCACTTGTCAAGCCTCCAAAAATGCAGGAAAGTAGCGAGTTTGCACCCAATCTATTAGCACCATGATATAAATAATCTGACTCGCCCACGTTAAATAAGCCTGGAATGTTTGTCATCTGACGAAAGCGCTGGAAACGATCCGGATCATCTGCTGCAGGGAAGTCCACCCAACCTCCTCCCATCGTGTAGTGTACAGCTGGGAAAATGCTCATCGGCATTTTTCTAGGATCATGACCTGTAAACTTTTCATAGATCTCTAAAATTGATTCCATGCGTTTCAGTTTTTCCGGAGAAAGATGTGAAACATCTAAATAAACTTCATATCTTCCCTCAACACCCAAGCCCATTTCACAGATCGTCAAAATAAGACGAGCCGCTATATCGCGTGGTATCAGGTTGCCATAGGCAGGGTAGATCTCTTCTAAAAAGTACCATGGCTTTCCAGTGACACCACAGACAATTTCACGTCCATCATCTGTTTTGATTTTCTTATCAGCGTTGCCTGGCACCCAAATCCTTCCTCCTTCGCCACGAGCAGACTCTGATATCAAACGCAATTTATCTTCTCCAGGAATAGCTGTGGGATGAATTTGAATGAACTCACCATTGGCATACCACATCCCTTGTTTAAACAATCTACCATTTGCAGCGCCTGTGCAAAAAACAGAGTTCGTTGACTTGCGGTACAGCATGCCTAAGCCTCCCGTAGCAATGACCACGGCGTTGGCTTTAAGGGTTTCAACTTTCAAATTGAAGATATCCATGATGACAACGCCGCGTGCCCGACCTTCTGCGTCCATCACAATTCTCAAGAAATCATGGTTTTCAAATTTCTCAATCAGACCTTTCACTTCATATCTTCTGACCTGCTCATCAAGCGTATATAAAAGCTGCTGACCAGTTGACGTACCACAAAAAACTGTGCGGTGATACAAAGAGCCGCCAAAACGACGAACGTCAATATTGCCTTCCGGCGTTCTGTTAAAAGGACAACCTAGCCGTTCCATCATACGGATGATGTGAGGCGCAGCCAAACACATCTCTATAACAGGAGGCTGATTGGCAAGGAAATCGCCGCCTTTAATGGTCTCATAAGCATGAATGAGTGGGGAGTCTCCCTCACCCTTAGAGTCAAAAGCTGCATTGATGCCACCTTGGGCGCAGACAGAATGGGAACGCTTCACTTTGGTAACCGAGACAAGTTTGACACAGATGCCAAGCTCAGCCAGCTTCATTGCACAGGAAAGACCTGCAAGACCGCCACCAACAACAATTACTTCATTTTTTACCATTGTACTAACTCTTTAAATTCAACCAGTATGTTCCCCAAATAGCTGCCAAGCCAAAAAAAACAACGAGCAACATGAGGCCATCAGAAAATGTGCGCATGTATTTTCGTGATCTTTCTGAAAGCGTAATCCCCCAGGCGATGGCAAACGTCCACAATCCATTCATCGCATGAAAAGAAGCTGCCAGTACAAAAAGAGTATAGATAGCGCACATCCAGACCGATTTAAAGGCATCACGCACCAGAGCAAGTTCTGCCGTGCCAAAACTGGCGGTGACACCTATCACCTCATCTGAAGCTAATACTCTTTCTTTGAGCGTAGTAAGCCAGCGCTCCCTTTCTTTTAACACCTGCTCACCCTGCAGTCGCTTTTCTTCTTCGACGCTAAACCCTGCTTCTCTTTTTCTGATGTTCATCTTCTCAATTTCTATTATAAATTTTTTATTTTCTGTTTCTAGCTGCTGTTCTTGGAGTACAATAGCCTGTTTATCATATAGCGAGAGGCCAATTCTACTACTGACTGTGTAGAGCCCATCATCCATCTGTAACTTAACCATGTAGTCAGTTTTTTCTCCCACGCTGGCTTCTAAGGGTCGATGTAAAAAACGCATGGTACCGACATGCAGAATCAGGCCCACCACCAAAACCAAAGAAGTAATGCGCTGCCAGGTATAGGCGTGATTTCTTGAATAGGCAGCAAGATCAGGTACTCTTCCATCTGAATGTCTCGAGTTTGGCTGTGCAGAGAACAGATAGATGATGCCCCAATAGCCATGGAGAAGAATTGGCACACCTAATAACGTGAGTTCAATTACCGGCAAATAGGGCAATGCTTTAATCGAGTTGACAGCCTGCACAAAGCCAGCTCCATTATCACCAAGAAATAAAGCTGCCTGTGAATTGACAAGAAGATGCTCGAATAAAAAAAGTACTAAGAAAAAACCGGTAATGGAGTGAAGCCGCTGCTTGATAAAGCTTGCCGGCAAAACTGCAGCTTCAGGAAATTGTGAATTTTCGTATAGGTTCTTCATGAGCACATCTTGTTAGAATATTTCTTCTATAGCGACATCGTGTGTATGATTCAACACAAGATTTCAAGATAGAAGAACGACAAAACATGCCACGATGATCACTTAGAGCTTCTGCTGCTTTTTGTATATCATTCATCAAATATAGTCATCTCTAAGCAAGATAGCCTGGAATATGATGGAGCAACTGCGTGAACGCACGTTTTTTTCCGATAACTCCTGCTTCATCCACCTGTTTTAATAGCTCGCTTTGGAACTTCAATCGCGCTCTTTTTTCTTCTTCACTTTCCATTTTAATCTCTGCAATCTCTTCTATCTTTTTGAAAAGATCATCGAACGTTTTTTTATAAACAGCTGCCTCTTCTTGTATCAACTCAAGCGTTTCCACATCCCTATGCAAAGCATGCATTTCAGGTAGCCAAGGCATCTTCCCAAACCCCTCTACCTGACGCCTTTTCTCAATGAACCCTTCAATAAAGTCAACATAGGCGCGCATTCCTGAAATAAGCATTGCATACTTTCCTGTCGAGTTTGCATTTTTTGCCTCCATCACCATCTTAGCTTCGAAAAGGAAATGGCAAAACAGCATCAGCTGCTTCAATAAAAAAGCACTTTCTTCTTTGCTTGTGACTTTCTCTGTTTCCCAGATTTTTATGTTACATACCAATGTCCGAACCACTCTTTTCACGATCTCGTCTTCTACCTTGAGCGCTTCAAGATCTCGCACCACAGCTGACACCTGCTGCTGTGCCTTATCAATAGCAGCAAGGAGTGCCTCTTTCAGCTTTTTTGCATCCACATCAAATAAAGAGCGCATATCCAAAAGCCCAATATCTAATACCACTTCTCGTTGTACAAACTCAGCTTTTCGCAACAGCTGTTGAGAATAGCTTTCAAATGCATCAGCTGCATTTGTGGCGTCATCTTCAATAAGGTAGTGCCTTTCAAGTACGTCTAAAATAGTATCTATGCGCTCTTCTTCAAAAATTTTAATATACTGAAGAGCTCTGGCAAACTCCGTAGCTTGCTTAATTTTTGCATCGACTATTATCGCTTCTAAAAACAGCCTTTTACGCAGTTGAAAATCATCAATTGCCATAAAAAATGAAAGCGGCTGGCAGTAGGGAAATTGCTTTTCTAAGTTCGTACATTCATCCAGTACAACATCCCACTGATTTTCTATCGGCACAAGTTCATCATGCAGCCCGCGCTCTAGAGGAACTACTAAATTGGGTCGATTTTTCTTTTGCTCCTTTTCAATTTCTTCAATGTCATCAGCAACTCGTAAAAGGCGTATTTTTATTTTTTCAATAACCTTTGAAAATGTCTCTTGAAGTCGTTTTTTAAGATTTTGCACTCGATCTTCAAAACCTTCCATTCGGATCCATAGCTTACGAAATTCCTCATTTACATTTTCTAAAGCAACACACGCCTTAAAAACTGCAAACGGATTTTCAATGTACTTCAAAAACTGTTCAAGTTCCTGACATAAAGCACAAACTTCTAAATAGATGCTCTCCTGCGGCAAAATATTACCTATCTGCAAATACCTTCTCGCTATCAGCATTGCTTGTAAAAGATGAATGTTTTGTTCACGAAGCTCCTGTAGGCGTGTTGCTCGAAATGCAATTTCATTGCGAAGAAGCTGCACATCATGTTCATAGGCTAAATCAAAAAGCCCCTGGCACAGCTCAAAACTTGTACTTACGCCTTTGAAGTAAAGATTTTGAAGAGTAGCTATCTGCGTGCAGAGCGCTGCCCTAAGCTTTTGAAAGGACTCACAAAGATCTGGGAATGGAGTGATGTCGCAAAAAATTTCAAAAAGACGTCTTTTAACTGTCTGTGTGGCATGTGTGCACAGTTTCAGCAAATTCTTGAGCTCTTGAAAGCTTTGTTCAAAAAATAGAGGCGCGCTTTTCTCCATAGCTAGATACTTTTCGTAGTGCAAGTTGATGAGTGCATCCATTTTTGACATCTCAAGACCACGCAGCATACTGTGAGGAAGGCTTAGGCTCTGTAGTTCTTTGAGGACGCGAATTTTTTGCTCTTTGAAGTCAGCGAAAGCAGTGAAAAAACCGCTGCATTTTAGAAATTTCTGTTGAAACTCTGCGATCTTGTTCAATTTCTGAACTCGCTCTTGGCCCTTTTTTACCAGCTCTGACATCTCTTGGAATAAGCTATTGAAGAAAGAAGTAATCTTTTTGATAGCTACCCTGAAAGCTACATCCGAGTGTTCTCCTTCTTGTACTATTTCATTTGGAACTGTTTTTTCGAACAGTTTTTCAGCAGCTTCTGACAAATCTTGATAGATGTTTAATTCATCACTGAAGAGCTGGTTAAAGAGAACTAAAGCTTTATTTCTGAATTTCTCTCTCTCTTCATTTACAATCAAAGCAAGCTCTCGAGTGCGCTCTTTGGGGCTTTTATCTTTTTCTTCGCTCGACTTTGTCATCCCCTAACCTGGCTGTGCACGTTTTAATGATCGTTTTCATAGTAAGGCTCAACATGCACAATCACATCCTGCACTTGCGGCCATACTTTTTGGATCTCACATCTTACCTTCTGACACAGACTATGCGCTTTTTCAACAGTGAGCTCCGGATCTACCTCCACATCAATCTCTACATGTGCCGTAGGACCTGAAAGTTGAATGCGGATTTTTTCTGTATCTTTAATGCCTTCAACACTCTTTGCAGCACGCCTTACCTTTTCAAAGTACTCCTGATGGGGAATTCTATCAAGCAATTGATTGAGGTTGCTTTTTGAAGCAAACAGGCCGATTCCACACATAAACAGCGAAATGCCTAAGGCGCCAAATCTATCACAAACCCATCCCCACTCAGGAAGAAGCACTCCTACTATAAGAGCAACTAAAGCAACTAAGCTATTTAAACTGTCGATTCTAAAATGCAAGGCTTCAGAGATAAGTGCAGGACTATTTTCTTGTTTAGCAGTTCTTTTCATCCGATAGTAAGCGATCTCTAGCAAAAGGCAGGCAATAAAGGGAAACAACCAGACTTTGGCATCCAAGTGCTCTGTTTTTTCCAAATGCCAAAATGCCAAAAACTGATAGACGAACATAACAACACCGCCAAGCGTTATAAAAAGACCAAGCTGTAAACCTACTAAAGGCTCATAACGGCCATGCCCGAAGGGATGTTCTCGATCAGGCGGGCGCTCGGCAAGCTTGATAGATACAATCAAAAGAAGGCTTGAGACCACATCCATCATAGTTGACAAGGCATCAACTAAAAGTGCGGAACTATGAGAGAAAAGATATCCCCAAAGCTCAAATATGGCGATTAGAAAGCGCACCACAATGCCAAGGGTAGCAATACGTACAATCGCAGCACTCCTTTTATGCCTGGCAAGATAAAAATCATCAGGCAGAGGAAGTGGCTCAGGATATGCCATAGATAGGCCTTATAACTGAAGGTTGAAAAGCGACACTACATTTTTGGTTGTACTTGTAGCCAGTGTTTCAAGTGAGATGCCCTTTAACTCAGCAACCACCTTTGCTACTTCCACTACATAGGCCGGCTCATTTTTCTTTCCACGAAAGGGTTGAGGTGCAAGGTAGGGACTGTCGGTTTCAATAAACAGGCGATCTTGCGGCACATACTTAGCAGCTTCTTTTAAAACAGTACTCTTGGGAAAGGTTACAATGCCACTGAAAGAAACATAAAAGCCCCGCTCAAGTACTTTTTTGGCATCAGCAACTGTTCCTGTAAAACAATGAAGCACACCTCTTGTCTTTGTACTTTGCGCTTCGTTTTCTTCATCCAGTATAGAGAAAAAATCATCCCAAGCATCTCGACAATGGATAACCACAGGAAGCTGAAGTCTATTTGCAAGTTTGAGATATTGTCTTAAATAAAGCTGCTGCAACTCTCTTGGTGCATGCTCATAGTAGTAGTCAAGGCCTGTTTCTCCGATAGCAACAAGCTTTTGCTCTGTGGCTGCTTTCTCTACGATGGGGAAAAAATGCTCGCCATCTTTTTCTACATCATGTGGCGTTGTTGCTGCTATGTTGTAAATTTGCGGATCTTTTGTTTGTAGTGCTAGTAACAGACCTTTTTCAAGTGAAGAGAGATCCGTGCAGATATTCATAATAACCGCGATTTTGGCCTCTTTTGCCCGAATGAGTTCTGCATCTAAGTCTTGAGTTTGTGAGCTCATATGAGCATGTGAATCGATAAACATGTGTAACAAACCAAATATTCGTGCTTATTTTACTTTTTCTTCATGAACTTGCTTCAACGCTTCAATAACCATTTCTGGAGTTAGTACTTCCGGCAAGATGTAAGGCGCCTCACCTGGGTTTTTCCCATAAAGAACATACACAGGGACACCATTTCTTCCCAGACTTCTTAAAAACTTCGTAATAGTTTCATCATTTTGGGTCCAGTCACCAATCATTTTGACAATGCCATACTGGATAAACGCCTCTTTTACAGCGTCGGTTTGCAAAACAAGGCTATTGGCCTGGCAAGTGAGGCACCATTTGGCAGAAAAATCGACAAATACAGGCTGATGCTGGGACTGCAAATCTTTGATTCTCTCTTGAGAAAATGGTTCCCATTCTGTACCTGGTGCTTTGGGTTCCAAAGCTTGCGCTTGAGTTTTGGCAACCAGAGGTTCATATTTTGCTAAGTACACCTCGTCAAGCAAGAGATAGACTCCTAGCGCAATGAAGGACAAAGCAAAAAGTTTGGCAAATGAGCGCACCACACTTTTTCTCTCAAAGCCACCCCACGTGCCGTAGATCCAGAGGCCAATGGAAATGAAGAAGAAAGAAGTAAAGAGATAGACTAGCGAAAGATTTGTTGTCTCAGCCTCTAAAACCCAGATCAGCCAAAGGACTGTCGCCATCAATAAAAAGCCCATGAGCTGTTTGAAGGTAATCATCCAGCGGCCAGGCCTTGGAATAAGGCGAGTCAGCTCAGGAAATATGGAAAGAAAGAGGTAGGGAAATGCCATGCCAGCTCCAAGACATGTGAAGATGGTCAACGAATACAGAGGATCAAGTGTTGCTGTAAAGCCTATGGCAGAGCCTAACAGGGGGCCAGTGCAAGGACTTGCCACAAATGTTGCTAAAATTCCACTACAAAATGAAGAAAAATTTGAAGGTAGCTGGGCAGTAAAAGGAGAGCTCTTTTTTGCACTCTCGTCAAGTGATCCTGCAAAAGAGGCTACCGTTGCTCCAAATTCAAAAACGCCAAAAAGGCTTAAGGCCAATATAAAAAGAACTACTATCAAGCTTGCGACAAAAAGAGGCTCTTGAAGCTGAAATCCCCACCCCACCGTTTTGCCAAAAGCTTGCAAAAGATAAATTGCTCCGGCAAGCATCCAAAAAGAAAACAAGATACCGAAGGAAAAGGCAAGTCCATGTTTAAACGTTGTCGAACGCCCTTGTCCTTGCATCTGAATAAAATGCAAAACTTTAAGACTGATAACCGGCAGTACACAAGGCATAAAATTGAGGATAATGCCGCCGAGAAAAGCGATAGTGAGTATGTAGGTAAAATCGGAGTTGAAAAAACCTTTAAAGTGTTTGACTTGAAGATCAAACCAACCCTTTACATCGTCTAAAAAAACGTTCTCTTCTTCTCCCTCTCCTTCTCCAGCCCCCCCTTGAGCACCACTTGCTTTTTGATGGTAGCCAAGCATATGAGCGTCATCGATATTAATGCTCAGATCTCTTTGCAAAGAATCTGTAGCAAAGTAGACAACTAACACTCCTTTTACCTTGCCCTTTAGCGCTGCTGCAGCGGGCGCATGAAGCTGCACTACAAGATTTTTAGCATTGTCTTCAACTTTCCATGAAGGGGCCACTTTAGTGTCAAACAGCCCGTTTACAAGAGGAAAAAAGGAAACGGAATGCACTTCAGAAAGTGGCTCATTTGCAAGCGATAATGTAATCTGCGCACTCGTATCATTCGTTTCAACTGAGTAGGGCACATCATCTTTTGGAATAGCATGGCGCGCTTCTAAAAAAGTAGCGGTATTGGCTTCGTTTACTTCATGAGTTTGACTCGTAGCTTTAAGCGACACATCCAGAAGCGCTTTTCCAGGAATGCAGACGGAAACACCGCAAGCTACCCAAGAAACTTCTGCTTCAAAAGTGACTGTAGCACCCTCTTTGAGACTTTTTGGAGCATGTATCTTTGCAAGTAGGCAGGGGCTATTGGAGTAGCCATAAATCACTTGGTTATCAACTTCAATTCTAGCCGGAGTTGGCCAAAGCACTTCATCTACAGAAAAAGCATCAGGTAGTTTCCAGCTGATTTTTGGAGCCGCTCCGGCAGATGCAGGATTTTTCCAATACAGATGAAAATCACGGGCTATAGTGAATTTGACGGCAAGCCAAAACGTCTGATCTGCTTGAATTGTTTTTTCTTCCGAGATGAGAGCTGCACTCACCGGCTCAGAAGTAGTTTGAGAAAAGGCAACAGCGTTAAAGCCAAACAACACAACAAAAAGCCACAGTATTTTTCTCATCGCCAAAACATCCCAATTATATCATTTACTCACCACAATTCATAATCTATAATTGAACCTGAGTCAATATTCTTTTTCTAGCGATTCATAAATCTTCCATTGTGAACATTTGCTCTTTACGCTAAGTTTTGCAGTAACAATAACTGGGAGTAACTAAATGTTGTTTTTGCTTGAGGGCAACCCCTTTTTTGATGCGTATGTTGAGTCAGATTTTCTAGGTAAACTCATTTTCTTAGGTCTCATCGCTCTTTCCATAATTACCTGGAGTGTGCTCATCCATAAAATCTGGATTACAAAACGTGTAAAAAAAGAATCTCTTTCCTTTCGAAAAATATTTCAGGAACACAAAGACAAACCACTTGAAGTCAACTACATTCAAAAGTCGCATCCTGAATGTCCAAATGCCTTTCAGCTAGTTTATGGAGTACTACAATCGAAAACTTGCGAGATTCTCGATAAAAACCAAGCCGTCTCACAGTCACTTAAAAGAACACCTGAAAATAGCGTAGCTTATCTTTCAGCCTCAGATGTTTCACTCTTAGATTCATGTGCCAGTTCGACTATCACATCACTAGTTACCTACCTCAATAAAAACCTTTACATACTTTCTACAGTTGTTACCTTAGCTCCTTTTCTTGGTCTTTTAGGAACTGTTTACGGTATTCTCGTTACATTCTCAGGCATGAAATCAGATCCATCAGCAGCATCCAACCAAGCAGTACTAGGAGGCCTTTCCTTAGCGCTCACCACCACGGTTATAGGCCTTGTGGATGCTATCCCAGCGCTTATCGGCTATAATTACCTTAAAAATGTAATTCATGATTTTGACACAGAGATGGGTCGCTTTGCAAATGACGTTCTGACATCCTTTGAACTGCACTACCGCCGGGTGGAGTAAAATGGGTCGAAAAGGTATACGCCAAGCAAGTACAAAACCTGAAAACGAAGAGCCTTTGATTAACATTACGCCACTCATTGATGTGGTGTTTGTCATACTCATCGCTTTCATTGTCATCGCGCCCCTCTTAGAACAAGATCGCATCTCGCTTGCTAAAGGGGGCGCATCGTCGCATAACCCCATCCACCTGCAAGATGCAAGCTCCATTCAGATTCACGTATATGCAGACAATAGCGTAGCTGTGAACACGCAGCAAATCGAGCTCGATAACCTTCCCCGAATTTTACGAGAAGTGAAAAAACAGTATCCAAAAGCAAGGCCACAGCTTTTTCATGATAAAAAAGCCTATTTTGGCACTTATCAAGAAGTGAAAAATACTGTAGAGGCAGCTGGCTTCGAGGAAATGGATATCGTTCTTAGCCCCACATAGGATGTTATGGTACAAAAAAAAATCACCCTTTTTGTATCTTGCGCGCACCTTCTTGTGGGCGCCTTTATTCTTTTACTAGAGCCACTCCAAAGCCCACCTGTAAAAAAATTATTGGTACAGACTATCTCTTTACAAAGCACGCATGCAATTGAACCTTTAGTTATTCCTGAAGAGTTTTTTGCAGCAACTGAAAGTTCTCCTACACTTACATTTACAGATGTGACTACCACGCCAAAAGCTGCAGAAGAAGTTGTCGCTGTAGCAGATCCTGTCGAAGAAATCTATGTTGAACCTTTGCCCACAATACAAGAACCAAAACAGCAAGAGAAGCACATTGTTGAAGAGCCAGAGATAGAGCCGAAAATTGAAAAAAAAGCACCTATTCCCATTCCCTCTAAAAGACCTACAAAAAGTGAAACAATTAT
>JAHFTM010000195.1 GCA_023269335.1 Chlamydiia bacterium | reverse complement strand
TGTGATACCAAATATGGTGTGTGGGCAGGTAGTGAAAGTCGTAATTTTCTCTTTGTGATTTTCAATATCAAAATGAATAAGGGCGCCCTCACTTCTCCCAATCCAATTTCTCTGAAGCGCTTTGATGCTTTCGGGCCAGTCAACGAGATCAAGATCCTGAAGCAGACGATCTGCATATTCTGTAATCTTTAAAATCCATTGTTTGAGCGGTTTTTTGACAACGGGGTGACCACCCTCTTTTGATCTGCCATTATCTACCTCTTCGTTGGCAAGTACCGTGCCAAGATTTGGGCAGTAATTCACTGAGACTTCTGCTTCATAGGCAAGGCCCTTTTCGTAAAGCTTTGTAAAAATCCATTGCGTCCATTTGTAGTATTGAGACTCACTTGTAGCAATCTCGCGATCCCAGTCATAGCTATAGCCAAGCGATTTAAGTTGCCTGATGTAGGTGTCGATATTAGCTTTTGTCGTAATAGAAGGATGTGTGCCGGTGCGCACAGCATACTGCTCAGCAGGAAGGCCAAAGCTATCCCAGCCCATTGGATGAAGTACGTTAAAGCCTAGCATACGCTTGTAGCGAGCAACAATATCAGTTGCAGTATAGCCAACGACATGACCAACATGAAGCCCTGCACCTGACGGGTAGGGAAACATATCCAGAACGTAATATTTGGGTTTTGCAGTCTCTTTTTCTACTTTAAAAATTTTCTCCTCATCCCAAATTTTCTGCCATTTTTTTTCAATCTGTTGATGGTCATATTTTTGCATGATTTTCCCCTACAATAATGAAGGGAAGAGTATACCAAAGGAAGGCATTGCAATAAAGAACGAATCTGCTTTTTTGAAAACTGCATTTTATGTTATGATGCGCCTATGCCAAAAAAAAATACGACAAAACAGACCACAGAAACTACAGAGCTAGAACACAGTGAAGATAAGGGTCAAGTAGCTAAGGCTGAGATGACTACCGGGAAGCTACGCAAAAAAAAATTCGACCAAAAACTCAAAAAAAAACCTAGAAACGCAAACTTCGGCTTCACCACTCAAAAAGCTTACTCGAGATGAAAAGCTTTTTCAAAATCTTCTCAGAGTTACCTACGAGTTTATCAAAGGAAGGCGCTACTCCCCTCTTTCACGCCTCTCTCTTATTGAACGCTTGCAAGTGCACCCCGACCATCTTGATATTTTTGATAGTGTACTGAAAAATCTGCACGAAGAGGGTAAAGTAAAAGTAGCTCAAGAGATGTACTTGCCAAATGGAGTAGAAGTGAAAACACAAGGCCTTGTCAAAGGGCTTTTAAAAGTGCATCCGCGAGGCTTTGGCTTCGTTGAAGTTGAAGGTAGCGAAACTCAAGATATTTTCATTCCCAAACCGCATATTAATGGCGCAGTTGACGGCGACGTTGTCGAAGTGTTGATCAATCTGGATTCAGTCTCTGTAAAAGGACCTGAGGGCAAGGTCATCAACATCTTAGAGCGTAAGCATAACCAAATAGTTGGAATCATCTTTGAAGCGACAAAAACCAAAGCGCTAGCTTACTGCAACTTACTTGGTGACAGAAGCCTTGCTGAAGTACTTCCCAATCCAAAAAAATCTCCTGAAGTCGATTCGCTTGCTGTCGGCGACCGTGTGCTTTTGGATGTGGTGGAATGGGGAACAAAAAGTGACAATACAAAAACTTATCTTGCTAAAAAGATCGGTCATATTTCTGACCCAACTACAGATATTCCAGTTGCCATTTTAGAAAATGGTATCAGGAAGGAATTTCCAATAGATGCTCAAAACGAAGCGCTTGCCTTTGGCACAAAAGTTACAAAAGAAGACCTGATTGATCGCGAAGATTTACGCAAGCTCGAATGCTTTACCATCGATCCTGACACAGCAAAAGACTATGATGATGCAATCTCTTGCGTCCATCAAAAAGGGCGCTATATTTTAGGCATTCATATTGCAGATGTATCGCACTATGTCAAGGCAGGCTCTCATTTAGACACTGAAGCGAAAAAACGCTGTAATTCCACCTATTTTCCAGGCACTTGCATTCCTATGTTGCCTTTCGAACTGTCTGACAACCTGTGTTCTTTAAAACAAGGTGTTTTACGGCTGACAGTTTCTGTTTTCGTAGAGTTAGATGAACAGGGCACTATCTTAAGCACGCGAATTGCGCGCAGTGTGATTAAAAGTGCGCAACGTTTCACTTACAAGCAGGCTAAAGAGGTCCTTGACGGCACATTAGAAAGCGACCACAAACCCACACTTTTTGAAATGCTTAAAGTATGTAAGCTTTTAAAAGAAAAGCGCAAAGAACGTGGAAGCGTGGAATTGTATCTACCAGAGCTTGTGATCCGCATCGATAAAAATGGAGTACCTACAGGCACAGAGCTTGTCGAGTATGACATCACGCACCAGATGGTTGAGGAGTTCATGCTGCTTGCTAACGAAACAGTAGCCAAACACCTAGCAAAGCAGGGAAAAGAGCTTACCTACCGCGTTCATGAAGAGCCTACGAAAGAATCGTTAAGAGAGTTTGCAGCTTTAACTGAAGCATTTGGATTCAAAATGTCCCCTGAGCCCACGCCTCAGGAAATTCAAAAGTTTTTTGCTGAAATTGAAGGCACGCCATTTGCGCAATACTTATCTATCAGCTATATCCGCAGTATGCGCCTTGCCTGCTACTCGGCAGATAACATTGGCCATTACGGCTTAAGCTTAGCGCACTACTGTCATTTTACAAGCCCCATTCGTCGCTACGTAGATATTATTTCGCATCGCCTTCTTTTCGAGCCTGCATATGATAAGAAAACAATTACAGACATCTGCAAACAGGCCTCTGAAAAAGAACGCATCAGCGCACGAGCTGAAAGTAGTGTACTATCGCTTAAGAAACTACGGTTATTAGAAAAACTTGCCAAAGAAGAAGAGTATCGCCATTTTGAAGCAGTGGTAACAAGAGTAAAGCCTTTTGGAATTTTCTTTGATATCCTTGAGCTTATGCTAGAGGGCTTTTTACATATTTCTGAACTTGATAACGACTATTTTATCTTTGATGAACGTACTTTACAGCTGAAAGGACGACATCACCATGGGACCTATCGTGCAAGTGATAAGCTACATGTCGGCTTAAAGCGCATTGACTTCATCACGCAAGAGGCCACCTGGTATCTCGTCTCGCATGACGATGAGATTGCGGAGCAAAAGGAAAATTCTGAAGGCACGGGAGCTGGTGAAAGAAGAGAAGATCGATCTCGAAAGCGAAAATCCCACAGAACAAAGAAATTTAAAAAATAGCTGCTTGTTGAATCATAAGACAAAAAAGAAAAATCATACTTGAAACATTAATCTAAAAGCTTCAATCTGCAGCTTTTATGGGAGGCTAAATGAAAAAATACTTTGCTACTGGAGTCATCGTCTTACTACCGCTTGCGCTTACTTTTTGGATTGTCTCCTTTATTATTGGAGTTTTGACACACCCATTCGTAGGTGTAGCAGAGGCTCTTTTGTCAGCACTTGGCCTCAATCAAGTCTCTTTTCTTTTTCTCTCACCCGAACAGGTACTCTCTTACTGCAGCACCATTTTGGTACTGCTCTTTCTTTTTGGTGTGATCATGGGTATCGGTGCAGTAGGCCGTCACTTTTTCTTTAAATACTTGATGAAGATTGGTGATAAAATTCTACATAATATTCCTGTGATCAGTACTGTGTATAAAACATCGCAAGAGCTGATCTCGACAATTCTTACTACTTCTAACAAGTCATTTAAACAGGTGGTTATGGTCCCTTTTCCAACAGCTGACAGCTGGAGCATAGGGCTTGTGACAAGAGACGACACTGAAATGGAACACCGCATCGCAGTTTTTGTTCCAACAACACCCAATCCAACCTCTGGTTTCTTGATTATGTTCAATCGTGATCAGGTAGTGCCACTTGACATGAAGGTAGAAGAGGCTTTGCGTTATGTTATTTCGTGCGGAGTACTGTTAACGCCCATCCGCAAAGGTGAACCCTTGGGACCTCCTGCACCTGCACCCGTACAACCAGAAGTAGTCACATGAAAAAGCTGTTGCTTGCAGGATTGATTATTCTTTTACCGGTGGCGATTACCTACTGGATCATTAAATTT
>JAHFTM010000194.1 GCA_023269335.1 Chlamydiia bacterium | reverse complement strand
GCTTGAGTTTACAGTGATATCGATAGAAACTGTAGGCTCATCGAGCAAAATAGGGGGAAGCTGAACAACTTTTTGTGCGTCAGCAAGAGTATCACCGATCATGATTTCAGGTATGCCTGAGAGGATAACGATATCTCCTGTGGTTGCTTCTTCAAGCTCAATCTTTTCGAGACCCATATGGCCTTCGATACGAGAGATAGTGCAGCGTTTTTGGTTACCATCACGGTCAACGTGAACGACAGACTGGCCTTTTTTAATGACACCATTGAGGATTCTTCCGCAAGCTTGACGGCCGACATAGTCATCGTAAAAGAGAGTGGCAGCTTGCATGAGGAATGGCTCAGTAGGATCACCAGGTGGTGGTGGTACGCGATCGATAATCATTTCAAAGAGTGGCTTCATTGTTTCGCGTGGGTCTTCCAGCTCCCGCATAGCAAAGCCAGAAAGGCCAGATGCATAGCAGATAGGAAAATCAAGCTGTTTGTCTGTGGCGCCGAGCTCTGTAAACAGGTCGAAGGTAAGGTTGAGGGCGCGGTCTGGGTTAGCAAAGGGTCTGTCGATTTTGTTGACAACAACAATGGGGCAGAGTCCCATTTTCAGCGACTTAGAAAGAACAAAGCGCGTTTGCGGCATAGGGCCTTCTTGTGCGTCGATAAGAAGGAGTACGCTTGTAACCATGCCGAGAATTCTTTCTACTTCAGCAGAGAAGTCAGCGTGACCTGGAGTGTCAATAACATTAATTTTGTATTCTTGAAAATGAACAGTTGTGTGTTTTGCAAAAATTGTAATGCCGCGCTCTTTTTCCTGGTCATAAGAGTCCATCATACGTTCGGTGAGAACTTGGTTTTTACGAAATACATTGGACTGTTTCAATAGAGCATCAAGGAGTGTGGTTTTGCCATGGTCAATATGGGCTACGATGGCAATATTACGGATAAACTCTTTAGATTCTTTAGTAGGCATGCTGAAAGCTCTTTATTTGTTAAAAATTTCAAATAAATATAATAAATTCAACCATTTAAAGCAATAGAAAGTCTGACTTATTTTTTTGCTATTTTTTCTTGATAATTTTCTTGCATCAAGTGTCTAAAGAAGCTATGCTGTGTATTCTAGTGTCTAGAGGGGCTGTGAATGGATTTTTCAAAAGAAAAAGAGGAACATAATCCAAATGAAGAGGGGAGTGATCTTTTCCAGGCTACTGTTACACTGAACGATATCTTGATTGAAAAATTAGAACATGCCTTCCACAAGCAAACCTCGCAGGTATTCTTACCTGAGCTTGCTAAAATTGCCATCGAACATGACCCTATCGACCTTGCACATGCGGTTACAAGACTCCCTTTAAGTGTACGCCATATTGTTTATGATAACCTGCCAGACTTAGACGCTAAGATTATTTTCATCATCAACGTCAGCTCGAATACAAGAGTAGCTATTTTAAGGCATGTAGGTGACAGTGAAATAAAAAGGCTTGTTGAGCGAATGCCCTCTGATGAGGCTGTAGCAGTACTTGAAGATCTTCCTGATCGTAGATTACGTCGCATACTGGAGCTTTTAGAGCCCAAAAAAGCAAGCCGTATCCGTGAGCTTCTCAAGCATGACCGCTATACCGCTGGTCGTTTGATGACCAACGAATTTTTTGCCTTTCCTATGAACACGACGATTGGAAAAGTGGCAGCTCACATACGTGACAACCCGGGTATTGAGTTAACAAGAAGTATTTTTGTGCTGGATGATGAAGGGGAGCTTATCGGCTTTGTTCCTGAACGTAATCTCATTGTCAATTCAGCGCAGGTGCCCATTAGACAGGTGATGCGGCCGGTGTTGCATAAGATTGGACCTGAAGCTACACGTGATGAAGTTGTTGACTTAGTTGAACGTTATAAGGTAGCCGCCCTTCCAGTTGTCGATGGGCAGAACCATCTTCTTGGTGTGATCACTTACGAAGATGTGGTTGAAGTGATGGAAGACCTAGCTGATGAAACGATTGCGAGCATTGCAGGTACTGCTGAAAAAGTCTCTGAAAATGAACCTGTCTGGAAGCGTTTTTTCTCACGCGCACCTTGGCTTTTAGTCACGCTTTGTGCGGGCCTTGTATCAGCTACGGGGATTTCTTACTTTCACCATCAGCCTTGGTTTGTAGTGGTTCCCTTTTTTGTAGCCTTGATCACAGGAATGTCGGGCAATGTAGGGATTCAGTGCAGTACAGTTTTTGTGCGTGGTATGGCAACGGGTGAAATTTCCCCTGGTACACGTCGTGAAACAGTTGTCAGAGAGCTTGCTATCGGTAATCTAATCGGTGTTGTATTTGGTCTGCTTTGCGGCATTGTAGTCTATCTTCTCAACCATTTTGGCATTCAAGAGGTGGAAGTCCATCCTATCCTTGCAGGTACTGTTGTTGGAGCGGGTGTTTTGGGCGCTTGCTTCACAGCTACCATTCTAGGGACCTTCTCGCCACTCTTTTTCGCAAAAGTACGTATTGATCCAGCAGTAGCTTCGGGGCCTATTGTGACCGCCTTTAATGATGTGCTTTCGACCTTCATGTACTTCTTTGTAGCCAAAGTAATTAGCGCTTATCTTGTGTAGAGTCGAGATACATGCTCCAGTAGTTTCAGTCGATATTTTGAACTAATTAATTTATATATTTTTATAGTTTAATTTAAGAGATGTGTTTATGTCGTTGATAAATGATTTGCCGCAAATTGTTAATCGTAATTTTGCAGCTTTTGAAGAAGAGGTTGCAAAGGATACAATTTTGCAAGAGCTCAATGCATACTTCCCTCAAGCACTCAGTCCACTTATTGCTTCACATCTTCAACTTGAAGAAGAGCTGTCTATTGATTGCGAAAAGATTTTGCATGGGAATAGCACAGATGCCGAGAGCGAACAGCAATTACAGAGAGTGCTAGAGCAGATTCAAGACAAAGCAACTTATGTAAAAAAACTAGCTCTTACATTGGTTGGAAATGGATTTAACACAGAACTAAATCTGAAAAGTTGTGTTCGGCTTTTCGAAACTGTCTCACAACACTGCAGTCGATTGAGCAATCTTACTATTCGAGGATATACTATTCCAGTTTCAGCTTTGCGGCCCATTATCTTTTGTCAAAAGTTACATACACTCAACCTTAGGATTGGTATTTTCACTTCATGGGGCAAACATATCTCTATCCCTGAATACCGCGACCAACAAGAAAAAACCATGACAAAAGACAAACAAGGTGAGATTGGCAAACTCTTAGCACAATTTTCTCGGCTCACTCAGCTTGAAGCACAAGGTCTTATTGACAATGATATAAAAATCATCACAAAACAACTTCCCTTGTTAACTCAACTGCGTCTTGCTAATAGCTCGGCAATGACAAAAAAAAGCATGAAGTACATTGCCACTCTTACTCATCTTACTGACTTTAGCTTTGGATCTACAGAAATGGAGATGGGGCACTTTTCATTCTTACAACCACTTGCTCAATCCTTACAAAATCTTAGTTTAGAACAAGGAGAGCAGCTACAGCGCCTAGGACCTTTAGCGCAACTTCAAACACTTACCCTAAATAGGGTCACAACTGCTGATCTTACTTGGATCTTGGTAAATTGTCCTGCTCTTAAAGAACTTCATCTGAAACCCTTTAATAATAGAGATCTTACTCTTAGTAGCCTACTTACCCTCAAAAGCCATACACAGTTGCAAAAAATCAAAGTCGACAGTTTTAATCAAGTTTTTCGAGAGGAGCTGGAACTTTTAAAGCCATCCTTTCCTGCTAAGTGTTGTCTAGAGGTCTCTCAGAACGATTACTAAAAGAGCTTGTGAGTCTATCCTGATTTTCTCTCTAGGAGCTCTCTGTTCTTTGTAGTAATAATTTATTTAAATGTTTTAAAAAGAAAAGCCGAAAACATAAGCACAGGAGGCTAGCATGTTTCGGCTTTGTGAGCTACTTTGAAGGTTTAATTGATGTGATGAAGTCGATGACGTCGCGTACTGTTTTTAGTTTTTCGGCTTTGTCTTCAGAAATTTCAACATCAAATTTTTCTTCTAGAGTCATTATGAGCTCTGTAAGATCAAGCGAGTCAGCATTTAAATCTTCGACGAATGACTTAGCTGGTGTGACTTCACTTCTATCAACACCAAGCTGCTCGGCG
>JAHFTM010000193.1 GCA_023269335.1 Chlamydiia bacterium | reverse complement strand
AAAGCTACCCAATTGAAGTTGAAAACGAAGCTGTTTTTCTTATTGTAGATAAGCGCTAAGTCTTTGATAGCTAACGGAATCACTCAGCTTTTGCGAAGTTTTACAATCAAACACCTGAAAATCATCAGCTGTTTTTACCCCTATAAAGGGGGCGCCGATATAGTAGTTATACCCAAGAAGTTGGTGGGCAAGCTTTTGTAAGAAAGAGCTGCCTGCAGTTTGTTGGCAAGCTTTGCATTCGACAACTAAAAGTGGATAGAGCTCCTGCTGTTTATTTTTCGCGTAGCATACGATGTCCATTCTTCGTTTTGGGAGTCTTTGTGCTTGATTCACACCGGGAAGATGTAAGAGAGCTTTTTCTACAAGGATAAGAGAGGAAGGGTAGCCCCATTCCTCTATCATTGTATGAAGAAGCTCTTGACGCACTTTTTCTTCAGGCGTTGCCTTCACCCATTCACGCCGAACAACACAGCAAATTCTCGCATCATTATTCTGGTTCGATAACACCGTAATTACCATCTTGTCTGCGGTAGAGCACCTTAAGCTTGCGATCTTCTTCACCACGATAGACAAGAACCGGTGCATTTGAAAAGTCCATCTTGATGATCGCTTCGTAGTCCGTCAAGGTTCTCAAAGGCTGCATCTCTGTTTTTACAATTTGATGAAAGCCTTTTTCATGTGTCTCATGTTTTTTTACTGCTTTCTCAATTTCTTCGTTGAGAGCTTCAACATTTGCCTCTTCAAGCTCTTCTTCAAATGTGACAGGGCCATACACTTTTTCTCTTACTTCAATTTCTTCAGCCTTGCGAGCTTTAGCATCCTTTGGATGATGATCATGCAGCTTCTTTTGATACTTTATAACCTGTACTTCAAGCCTTTTTACAGCCTGATCAATAGAAACATACATATCAGTACTTTCGCCATAGCTTTTGAAAATAGTGTGACCATACTTCATCACTATATCCACTCTTTGTTGAAAGCGAATGATATCCATCACTACAGTCACATCAATGATGCGCGGCGCAAAGCGCTCAAGTTTGGAAATTTTCTCAATAGCATAGATTTTCATTGGCTCTGTTACATGAAGATGACGGCCAGTCACTGTAACATTATAGGCTTGATCTAGTTCCAGTGCTTTCTCTTTACGTGCCATGATATTTTCCCCTTTTCAAATCACAATTGTGAAGATGCATATAATTTTCGTTATATAACTCAGGGATTTAATTTTCTAGTCTGATTAAGAGATTTGCACCGGAGAGGACTCGAACCTCTAACCACCTGGTTCGAAGCCAGGTACTCTATCCGATTGAGCTACCGGTGCAGGTAAAGTACAGTTAGTGTATCATTTGATCTGAATTTTGCAAAAGGCTCATATGCAAAAAGTTGAAGGTATCATCTTAAAAACAAGCTCTTTTGAAGAGTCAGCTCATATTCTCCACGTTCTTTCTAAAGAATTTGGCCTTGTCAGCCTGGTAGCAAAAGCTTATTCTTCGAAACTGCAGCGCAGCTACTCGCCACTTTTAAAAATTGAAGCAGTAGTAGTGCAGTCCGAAAAAGAGCTTTGGAAGTGTAAAGAGCTCGTCATCACTCAGTCCTATCCAAGCCTACGAATGAGCCTGGATGCGATTAGACTCGCCACCCACCTCATTCAAGAAATCTACCAAATAATCCCTAGAAGATATGCCGTAGAGACTATCTACACTCTTTTAGATGAACATCTTTCAGCTTTTTCTACAGCCTGCAGTCCTTACATCATCGCAAGTTCATTTCTTTTAAAATTTTTTTATCTTGAAGGAATACTGGCAAAAATCCCCACGGATTCCATGGAAGAAAACAGCTTTTTTCAAAGAATTTTCGAGTCGCCGATTGAAGATCTTTATTGTTGGGAAGGCACTCTCGAATCGAGTAAGAATATGTTCAGAAAGATTACAAAAAATGCGAAAGAGGGGACTTGAACCCCTACGAGGAAACCCTCTCTACCACCTCAAGGTAGCGCGTATACCAATTCCGCCACTTTCGCAAAAATCGGACAAGATCCTATCAATTCTGACTAATTCCTCACAAGAGAAAAAGGTGTACTCAACCAAGTTGAAGAATCGATTTTTTGAAACATAAGCCTAAGCTATGTTCAAATGCACATTAAGAATGCTTGCGATGAATTGAGTGGCCTGTTATATCCCTTGATTGAAAATATTGCTCACTACGTCCTATAAACTTTCAACTTCAGGAGAGTGTATGCTGGTTCAAACACTTGTTCTTATTTGTGCCCTTACTTGCATATCGCCCATTGCGCTGCAAGGCAAAACAACAGAAATCACACCCAAGGCCCTGCAAAACGATGCTTCCGGTGAACATAAAATTGTTGCCGCAAAAGTCACTGTAAACGGCAATTATGCTCATGGAAAAAACAAAAAACTTGAGAAAATTGTAGCTGTTGCCTCGGTCCCTCTTTCACAAGTTGACAAAGGGAAAAATCGTAAGAAAGGCGATATTAGACTTACCATCATTGAAGGCAAAAATGGCAAGAGAAAGATCGTCCGCAAAAATCTTGATAAATCGTCTGAGCTTTATGCTAAGCTTCGACAAACTCTTGATGATTCTATCATTTTTTATAAGCAAAATCATCTTGATGCAATCAAGCAAAGCACAGGCAAACGTGACAGCGCAAGCCGGCACTCCTCCAGCCATCACTCCTCCAGCCATCACTCCTCCAGTCATCGCTCACCTCACCACTCTTCTTCTGGTCATCGTAAATAATCTCTCTGTTCATCACCTCGCTCTTCAGGGCGAGGTGAACATCTTATCAAAAAACTCGCACATCCCGTTAATTAATACAAAATTAACGAACTGTTAATCACTCCTTTATGCGTATTGTTTATGAATTAGCACTGTAATTTGAAATAATATCATTTACTGTTAACAACACTATCAAGGAGTTCATTGTTATGACAGCTCTTCCAAAAGTACCAGCTCAAGGTCAAAATCTTAGCTCTATCGATTTCAATGCAGCAGTCACAGTTACTACAACAAAGCATTCTGTGCGTGAAAGTGAAAAAAAGCAAAAATACAACGCAATAAAAGCGGCAGTTTCTGTTCCGCTCGCTTCCCTTTATCCTAAACATCCCCTCAAAGGCAATGCCACGCTCTCTTTTGTTGAATACACCGACTCAAAAGGTGTGTTTCACAGACAAGTGACTCAAAAACATCTGAAAATAAGTTCAAAAGCCTTTGAGCCATTTTTTGACATGCTTACCCACGCGATTGTGGTACGCAATAATACACCTAAGAACAAGACTGATAAGAAGAGTGATGCACCTCAAGTGCCTGAAACAATTCAGCTTAAAGATAAAGATATCAAAGTTAAAGTGTCAAAAAAAGGTGAGCCTTGCGAAATTACTGTGATAGCTTCTGCCACAATCAATCCTGATCTTCAAGTTGTTGCTGTACAAAACAAAAAAGGCATCTCTGACATCAGACAGACTCAGAAGACTCTTTCAGCGATTGAAAAGGCAAAAAAAGAAGGTAAAAAAGATGTTGATGCGATCATTCATGCCTTACAAAAGACAGCTTTAGCAAGAATCGGGCAGTTCAACAAAGATAATGCCGACAAAAAAATAGACAAAAAGCCAAAGAAAGAAAATGAAGTGCAAAAAAAAGATGCTCCTCAGAAAGCGGTTGGTCAAGAACAGATAAAACAAAATGGCCCTAAAAAATAGTATCAATAAAAATTATTTATTACTACATTACCAGCCCCATTTCCGGGGCTGGCTACTCAAAATGTGAGAAGTCTGCCTAGAGAAAATACATTTGACTGTACCTCCATCTTGTCTTTAGGGTATACTAGGGTTTTCAATGAGCACTCATTTTTATGGCAGATATTTCAGGCATTTTAAGCCTCTCGTCAATAGTACCTAAGCGCTGTGTGGCCTACTGTACAGCTACTTCTTACAATCTAAAATCGCTTTTTGACGCACTCAAAGCGCACTATAAAGCAACTCTTTTTCGCGACGCTGTGCACATTGAAATGGGTGAAATGGAGCCACAGCTCAACATCCGCGACATTTTTTGCTTCTCATATGGCGTCGTGGTATTTTGGGGTTTTGATGAAAAAGAAGAGCTAAATTTCTTGAAGCTGATAAAGCCCT
>JAHFTM010000192.1 GCA_023269335.1 Chlamydiia bacterium | reverse complement strand
CCCAATCCGACAAGTACTGTAGATAAAATAGAGCCGAAGGCTGCAAGTCCGCAAAGTGTTGCATATCCAGCAGATCAAGTAATGCAAACCCTCAATCCAGCAAGCTTAAAGCCTCTTCCATCTTCAAAGGGTGGTAAAGAAACAGAGCAAAGTCAGCCTATTTCGAAGGATGTAGTTTCTTCCATAGATGACGAGCTAGCTGCAATAGAGCCACCGCCGTCAGAAGACCCATAGCAGCATACAGCAGCGTTTCAAGGGTAAGCGCCAGGCCAAATGTGAAATTTTGATAGGTTTCAGTAAAAACATCGCCTTGTAAATGAAAGAGAAAGACAAAGGGTCTTGTGAATGGATTGGCGTTCAGAAGTCGAGTGAGTGTGTTGGTCAGGTTCTTGTTGCGTGTAAGGGCATTTTGTAGCAGCTGGCCTGCTAGTAGTACATCTCGATCGTCAGTTCTAAGAAGCTTTTGAATGTATTCAGGAAGTGTTTTATTTACAACTCCGGCATTTCTTTCCAGCTCTTTTATAAGTAATGCACTTTCTTGAACATGGCCAGAGAGTCTCATTTCATACTGCTCAATAAAAAGCGGAAGTTGGCAGAACAAAATAACGATAAATACAGTAAATATTTTATCAAGTGCTGTAGAAATGAGATTTTTCATTGAGTGCTCTCCTTCAGTACAAATTATCATATTCTATTTAAAAATGCGATGCTATAATTAGTTCATGCACACACAACTGAAAACTAAAATCGGCGTTTTACTTGTCAATTTAGGCACGCCATCCTCATATAATGTAGGCGATGTTTCTTCTTTCTTAAAAGAGTTTCTCTTGGATGGCAGAGTCATCGACGCGCCTTATTTACTCAGGCAAATGCTTGTGCGCTTTTTCATCGTTCCCAAAAGAAAAAAGCGCGTTGCCGAGACATATAAAAGCATATGGACCGCTACAGGCTCACCATTAGCGACTTACAGTAGCGCACTAAAAGAAAAGCTCCAAAGTACACTTGGTGAGGATTATTATGTCAGTCTTGGCATGCGTTATCAAAATCCAACTCTTTCTTCTGCACTTTTAGAGCTTGAAAAGGCTTGTGTGAAATCACTGATCATCATTCCCCTCTTCCCTCAGCACGCATCGGCAACAAGCGGCTCAATCATCGAACAGATCATGCGCTTTATTAGGCAGTGGAATGTGTTCCCCCATATTCATATTCTTTCTGATTTTTATAGCCATCCTCAATTTATATCAGCTCATGCTGCACTTGCTCAAAAACAGCTGTCTGCAGAGTATGATCATATTCTCTTCAGCTTTCATGGATTGCCTGAGAGACACATAGAGAGAGCAAGGCTCTTTAATGTCAATTTTTGCTATAAAAAAAGCTGTTATGAAACTGCAGAGCTCATTGCAGAAAAGTTAGGCATTGCCCCATCAAAATATACAGTCGCCTTCCAGTCGCGTCTTGGCAAAGAAATTTGGTGTCAGCCTTATATGACCGATGTCGTTGAAGCTCTTGCAAAAAAAGGCGCTAAAAAAGTTTTAGTTTTCAGTCCCTCCTTTGTTGCTGACTGTTTAGAAACATTGTATGAAATAAAAGTGGAACTGCAAGATGAGTTCAAACAGCATGGCGGTGAAAAAATAGATCTTGTAGAAGGGCTCAACGCAAATGATATTTGGGTAGACGCATTAAAAAAAATTATTCAGGAAATAATATGAAACAGCTTTTACGTATTCTTCGTGTGCTTGCCTATCGCTTTCAAAAAGATCTTTGTTTCTTACGTGGTTCTGCGTTAAGTTTTAGTACTGTTCTTTCCATTGTTCCCCTATTGGCAGTAATGTTTGGAGTTGCTAAGGGCTTTGGTATTGAAAAAATCTTGGAAGAAACTTTGAAAAGTGAGTTTCACGACCAGGAAGAAGCAATCAAATATCTCATTCAATTTAGCTCCACTTTACTTGAACAAACACGTGGTGGCTTGGTTGCAGGTATCGGTGTCATCACCCTCTTTTATACGGTGCTAAGGCTTTTATCTACTATTGAAACCTCGCTAAATTCTATGTGGGGTTTAAAAAAAAGCAGGCCTCTTTCTCGTAAAATTATTGATTTTTTGGCACTTATTATTATCTGTCCAATTTTTTTTGTTATCTCCAGCAGCCTGACTCTCTTTGTCTCAGCCCATATTGATATGCTTAAGGATTCATCTTCCTGGATAGGTCAGATTCAGCCCATGATGAAAAAGGGCATCGCTATCGCTCCTTATTTGATTAGTTCTCTTTTATTCACTTTCCTCTATGTCTATTTGCCGAATGCGCGCGTGAAGCTTTTTTCTGCCTTGATTGCAGGTATCATCGCAGGTATTGCTTATCAAATCCTGCAAGCAAGCTACATATCGATTCAGATCCATGTTAGTCGCACTGGTGCAATCTATGGCAGTTTTGCAGCTCTCCCTCTTTTTCTCGTATGGCTTTACTTTAGTTGGCTAATTTTTCTTTTTGGCGCTGAAGTGGTTGTTTTGCATGAAGAGAAGCTGTGGGATCCGGAAATAGCTGCCTCTTCTAGAACACTAACTCCCTTTGAGAAAAAACTTGCACTCCTTTGCATCACAAAAGCTGCTGTACAGGCGTTTGTACAACAAGGCCGCCCCATAGCAATCGATGAACTTGCCCATAACTTAAAAATGCCAGCTAGGATGATTGCAGAGCTGAGTGAAGAGCTTGTTGTTGTGCATATTTTAGTTAAGTGTGAGTCTGGATTTTTACCTGCAAAAAATGCAGATAACATGCGTATTTACGATGTAATTTTAGCTCAAGATGGTGAAAATCATTTGTTGAATAATAGTGAATTGCCCCTCATGAAAGCTTTTGAAAAAGAGCTTCTGATAGGCCGTAAAATATTGAGTGAATCGAAGACAAATCGCCTCATCAAAGAAGTTTAACGCTATTTTTATCCCTACAGATAGAAAAGCTCTTTGATTTCTCTACTTTATATGGTAATAATTTATTGAGGTTTATTGAATCAACTCATAAGTATTCATCCTTACTGTTTTATTTGGATTTTTGTTTTCTGATTATGTTATAATATATAAATATCGATTTTAAAATTACAAAACAAATAAAATTTAATTAAATAATTATGCAATTTCCTGCAGGAAGAGATCATGTTTAGCATAGTACCAAAGCAGCTAGAGAAGTTGGATGGAAGTCCTTTTTTTACGAATATTGAATGCCAAATTCTTTGTGAAGAAATAAGCAAGAAACTTAAAAAATTTATAGAGCTGAATGATGAAAGAAATGCTCTTAAGTTAATTACAACAAGTACGGAAAAGCAACTTAATATACTAGATGAAAATAGCTCCACTGTATTACATGTAGCCTGTCAAAAAGGCTTAACGAGTGTTGTCGAAAAGCTACTTAGTATACAAGGCATTAAATACGCTGGTAGAAACGACTTGAAAATGAATCCACTTGATCTGGCAATTGACGCAGGTCATGAAGATATTGCCCTTCTTTTGATTGCAAAAAGCACCCCAGCTGAATTAAATTTTCAGGGAGAACTTGGTCTGACTGCCTTACATTGGGCCTGTCATAAAGGATTAACGAAGGTTGTCGAAAAGTTGCTTAGCACAGAGGGTGTAAAACGCTATAATAGAAGTGATGTAAAAGATAGCCCGCTTGATCTGGCAATTACAGCAGGTTATGAAGCCATTGCTCTTCTTGTAATCGCAAAGAGTACCCCAGCTGAATTAAATTCTCTCGGGAAAGAGGGTATGACTGCCCTAGAGTGGGCTTGTCAAATAGGTGTGAAGAATGTCGTCGAGAAACTACTCAACACAGAGGGCGTCAAACGCGATAGTAGAAATAACGAAAAAAATAGCCTGCTTGATTTTGCAATTCTAGCGGGTCATGAAGATATTGCCCTTCTTTTGATTACAAAGAGCACCCCAGCTGAATTAAGTTTTCAGAGAGAACTTGGTCTGACTGACTTACATTGGGCCTGTAGAAAAGGATTAACGAAGGTTGTCGAAAAATTGCTTAGCACAGAGGGTGTCAAACACGATAGTAGAAGTGACGCAAAAGATAGCCCGCTTGATATGGCAATTGAAGCAGGCCATGAAGATATTGCCCTTCTTTTGATTGCAAAAAGCACCCCAGCTGAATTAAATTTTCA
>JAHFTM010000191.1 GCA_023269335.1 Chlamydiia bacterium | reverse complement strand
CGTTGAAATCCTGTCCTTTGCTGCGAGCTTTGGGTTGTTGTGGATGTAACGGAATTTCTTCTGAAAAAAGAGCTGCCTTACAGCACGTTTTACCTGCACTTATCATCTCTCGTCCATAAATGCGCAAAAGCAATTTTGATAAGAGTAATGCTGTCAGTAGGGTATGAAAACCACACTATCTACTAGCTTAAATTTAAAATAAATTATATTAGTAAAAAAATGGAACAAAAGGCGCTTATGTCATTGGGTTCCGACACGTAATCAATTCTTTATTCATGATGTGTATATCTGCCGCTCAATACCACGGAAAAATTCCTCACGTAAAGCAGCATCTTTTTTAAATTCACCGCTAAAGTAAGATGTACTTGTGCGCCCATTCTCATCGCGACAGCCGCGCATCATCACACACGAGTGTTGAGCAGAAAGTGAAACAGCTACATTTTCATGACCTAAAAGAAGAGCTAAGCTATCGGCGATTTGAGCTGTGAGTCGCTCTTGCAGTTGTGGTCTTTTTGAAAAAAATTGCACCAGCCGATGAATTTTAGATAATCCAATGACTTTTGAGTTTGGCAGATAGCCTACAAAAGCAGTGCCATACATGGGGACAAAATGATGCTCACATAAGCTTGTAAAGCTACATTTAGTGATGATAAGGCTATGGTGACCAACTTCTGAGGTGCACTGTTCCTCAAGAAGCTCAATTTCAGGGAATTTTGTGCTATCAAGGCCTGAAAACAGCTCATCGACATACATTTTCGCAACGCGTTTTGGTGTTTTGGCCAACGACTCATCATCTAAATCAAGCCCAAGAGCAATCATAATATCACGAAATCTATCGGCAATAAGGGCAATTTTCTCTTCCGGAGTCATCTGAGGAGGATTTTGTGCAAGAGGCGTTGGATAGCGCGTGACAGCTGGATTACATGATTCACAAGCATTCAGTAGATGCGTGACATGCTGGGAAGTGGCTTTTTTTGACATGATTTTCTGTGGTTTGTTTTTGTTTTACTATTTCGGCTGCTACAATTGCAAAGCTGCAGGCAACGTTTAAGGAGTTTTTTCTGCCATAGAGCGGAATTTGAATGCAATGGTCTGCCTGGCTTAGTGAGCTTTGTGAGCAGCCCTCTTCTTCATTGCCTAAGATCAGTGTGAATTGCTCTGGAAAGATAAAATCGTAATAGGCAGGCGCTTGTGGAATGGTTTCTAGGGCAATAATCGGCTTTTTTAAACTTTGTAAGTCCATAGTTTGTTGGCAGGTGACATGAGCCGCAGCTCCCATAGCTGTTTTTTGTACTTGGAATTGATCGGGCGTGGCCATGTTAGCAGAAAAGAATAGACTGCCTATGCGCAGAGCTTCGCAGGTGCGTATAATGCTGCCGATGTTATGAGCTGAACGCAGCCGGTCAAGGTAGATATCTATCGGAAGAAAATTACAGCTAGTTTCTTTGTCATAATGAGTGACATAAGGTAGCAGGTGATGCTCTTTCAGAGAAATAGCAGCAAGTTGTCGATGGTAGTGAAAGCGGTCAGCCAGCTCTTCTTTTGTTTCAATTGGTTTTAAGCTTAAGCCCATCCAGGCAACAATCTTTGCATAATCATGAAAATAGGCTGAAGCTGTCCCTGAGACATACATCTCGCGCAGAAATTCTGCGCATTTTTTATGTTGCTGCTTTTGAGAGAGCGTTCGAAATTTTTTTTCGTGAAAGCAAAAGGTGCGCTTCATCGTTCCCTTTACACTTTGCAAGCTTTGTTGTTATCGCTGTTTTTTACTTTGAGGTATTCCTCAAGTGGTCCATCAAAAAATTCAATGCCTTTATCGGTAAACGCAATGATCTTCTTTGCAAAACGATCAAGTAGGTCACGGTCATGGCTTGCACAAACAACTGTCTCTTTGTACTCTTGCAATGCCCAGCCCAAAGCTGAGACGGCTTCAAGGTCTAAGTGATTGTTAGGTTCATCTAAAATCAGAAAGTTATGATCTTGCATCATCATGCAGCCCAAAATCAAACGTGCTGTCTCGCCGCCAGATAGGCTTGGGACCTTTTTAAAAGCATCTTCTCCACCAAAAAGCATCTTGCCAAGCACACCGCGGATATCTTGATCGTAGGCATTAGGCCTTTTTTGTTTAAGCCAGTCAAAGAGCAGCTTTTCTTCTTTCTTGTCGATGATTTCTGCATGGCTTTGTGGAAAGTAGCTGATGAGAACATTATGGCCAAGTTCCAGTTTGCCAAAGTCGTTTTGTAACACTTGGGCAAACATTTTCAGAAGAGTCGTTTTTCCACGGCCGTTATTTCCAATTACTCCAATTTTATCGCCACGATGAATTTCAATGGCAAAATTATTGACAACGCGTACTTCGTCATAATGTTTACAGACGTTTTCTGCAGCGATAATTACTTTACCCGGCTGTCTTTCAGCAGGTATAAAACGTATGTAGGGGCGCTGGATATTTGATTTTTTCAACTCTTGCGGCTGCAGTCTGTCAATTTCGCGAAGGCGCGATTGTACTTGGCTTGCACGTGTACCTGACCTGAATTTATCGACAAATTCTTGCAACTGAGCAATTTTTTTCTCTTTTGATTTGGCATCTTGGTCTGCACGCGAACGTACAGCCTCTTTTGCCACAACCATATCATCGTAATTGCCAGGATAGATAATCACAGTTTCATAGTCGATATCAGCAATATGAGTGGTGACAGCATTCAAGAAGTGCCTGTCATGGCTCACAACGATCAGTACGCCTTTGTAGCTCTTTAAGAACTCCTCAAGCCAGCTGATAGATTCCATGTCAAGGTGGTTTGTAGGTTCATCTAAAAAGAGGGCCAAAGGATCACCGAAGAGTGCCTGGCAAAGCAGTACGCGAAACTGTATGCCCTGTGGTATTTCATGCATTTTTTTATTAAAGTAACAGCTAGGCACACCAATGCCTGAAAGCAGCACTTCAGCAGTCGCTTCTGCAGAGTAGCCATCTTCTTCAGCAACAATACCTTCTAGCTCACCCAGTTTAAAGCCCACTTCATCAGTCATTTCTTGTTCATAGAGCATATCGCGCTCTTTAAAAGCCTTCCAGAGGCGCTCGTTGCCCATGATGACAACGTTGACAGCCATCTCATCTTTAAATTCATGAATATTTTGCTTGAGCATACTAACGCGGGAAGGATAGGTAACAGTGCCTTTTGTGGCATGCTCCAGGCGCATAATGATTTTTAAAAGAGTGGATTTTCCAGCACCATTTGGGCCTGTAAGGCCGTAGTGATTGCCAGGAGAAAAGGAGATACAAACGTCTTCGAAAAGTGTTTTTGTTCCAAAATTTTTGGAAATACCATCAAGTGTAACTGCCATAAGATATGCACTATTAGTTAAATATCAAAAAATTATAGCAGATAACCGTTTAAAGTAAAAGGATCTTAAGATTTGTAGCCATTTTTTTTACTTTGTGTTATGGATTAATTTAATTACCACGGGAGTGGCAAATGATGCTTGAAATTTTGAATTCTCTAAGTTGGAAAAGTGCAACGTTTTCACTGATTGTTTTTTTTATAGCATTTTCTGTGTGTGGTATTCTTCTTGTTCGCGCTTTAGTAAACCACAATACTCTCAAAAAACATCATGATGTGGCAGCTGTTGTTTTTGCAAACATTGGAGTACTCTATGGTGTGCTTTTGGGTTTTACTGTAGTAAACGTCCAGCAGCGATTTGATAAAATTCAAGAGATCATACAGGTTGAAGCTTCTGACTTGATAGAGCTGAGTCGTAATGCTGAAGTGTTTCCGGAAAAAGCAAAGCTTGAAATACGTGCTGCCATTATAAACTATATTGAGGACGTACTGACTCGAGAATGGGAATTGATGAAAGAGCGAGTGATTGTTAATGAAAAATCTGCTGCTGAATCAGCCATCTGGCAAGTATATTACAACATAACTCCTAGCAATGATAAAGAACTTGCTTGGTATACTGAATCTATCAGCAAGCTGAATCAATGTAATAGCGCTCGCGTTACACGGCTACTCGGTAGTCGTCAGTCATTAGGCAGTGAAATGTGGACACTTCTCATTTTAGGTGGCTGTGCCCTCATTACGTTTATGTGGTTTTTTGGGCTTGAAAGTCTAGCTGTACATATCATGATGACCTCCATTCTTACAGCTTCTACAGTGTTTTCACTTTTCCTG
>JAHFTM010000190.1 GCA_023269335.1 Chlamydiia bacterium | reverse complement strand
AACAAACGAATGTCTGAGCGCCTTATTCTTTTACGTTATGGCATTACAGACATTCGTTTGTTTGCTGAAAATGATATGCGCTTTTTGGCGCAGTTTCCCTCATTATAGCCTATGCGTACTGAATGGATTGTAACAGCTGAAGATGTTGGTGAAAAGCTTGTGAGCTTTTTGAAAAGGGGACTTCAGCAAAAGTGTTCGCTTGAGTTTTCATTAAAGCGGCTTAAGAGTTTCATCGATGCAGGTTACTGCCGGCTCAACGCACGAAAAGAGCGTTTCCATCACACACGTCTTTGTAGCCAAGACCATGTGGAGCTTGTTATTCCTGAAATTGTGCAAAACAATACGGGCACTCTCTTGCCGACAGTTGTATTTGAGGATGATGATATTGTCATTTATAATAAAACAGCAGGATCCGTTTGTAATGAAAAACTTGAAAAGTTGTTACGAGCCCTTCTTGTGCATCGCCTTGATAAAGAGACGACAGGCCTGCTTGTTTGCGCAAAAAATGAAAAGACGAGGGACTATTTTTTTGAGCAATTTCGAAAACGGCAAGTGAAAAAAGAATATATTGCTTTGGTCCATGGAAGCATGAAAAAAGATCACGGATCAATTAAAAATTATCTGGCTCCTATACAAAAATTTCAAGGTACTACAGTCTACGGTGTTACAGATGATGAGAATGGGGCTGTTTTTGCGCACACGGATTGGGAGTGTATACAAAGAGGTGAGAAAGTGACCTTTGTGCGCCTTTTCCCGCATACTGGAAGGACGCACCAGTTACGAGTTCATCTTTGTAGCCTGGGACATCCTATTGTAGGCGATGCTCTTTATGGTAAAGAAGAGATGGACATGGTAGCCTCAAGACAGCTGCTACATGCAGAAAAGCTTTCGTTTTTTCATCCGATCACAAAAAAAAGGGTGGAAGTTATTGCTCCTATGCCTGATGATTTTTCGAGAGCTCTCCAGAAAACGATGAAAGGATGCACAAGTGTAAGTCTATGAGATATCTGATCATTAAAACTTCAGCATTTGGCGATGTGGTTCAAACATTCCCGGTGTTGCACTATCTGAAAGCTATTTCTCCACAAGCAGAAATCGACTGGGTTGTAGAAAAAAAAATCGCTCCCCTTGTACGTGCCCACCCAGATGTGAGTCGGGTCATTGAAGTGAATGCTAAAGAGTGGAAAAAGACTTTATGGAATGCTGCTACGTGGAAGGAAGCAGTTTCTTTTATTGGTGATCTGCGGCAAGACAAATATGACGCTGTATTTGATCTGCAAAGCAATATCAAATCTGCCTCTTTTACGCTCTTTACAAAAACGCATGCGAAAGTTGGCTTTGGCTGGAAGACTGCAGCTGAGCGGCTGAATTGCTGCTTTATTTCTTACCGTTCAAACCCACCTAAAGGCCAGAATATACGCCGTGATTATCTTTATGTTGTGCAGAATTTCTTTAAAGATTTTTCATCATCGCCCTGTGAAAGTGTTGAATTGCGGTTAACAGAGCAAGAAAATGAAATTGTTCAGCAGTATGTAAAAAGACTTCCGAGTTGTGCTTGGATGGTTTGTCCTGGTTCAAACTGGCCTAATAAGCAGCTGCCAAAAGAGAAGTTGAAAGCCTTTTTGGAATCATCTAGAAGAGCATTTAATCCTTTTTATCTTTTTCTTTGCGGGACGGCTGATGAAAGAAAGATAGCTCAAGAGTTTCATGAACACTTTCCAAACTCACTGATTTGTGATCGCCTTTCATTACCAGTTATTCAGCATTTGATGGCTAAGATGGAGCTTGTGATTACGATGGACTCACTACCGCTGCATCTTGCAGCCACGACGCCTGCAGCTACATTTAGCATTTTCGGTCCCTCTGTCAGTTTTAAATATCGCCCGCTTGGTGAGCAGCATTTTTCTTTTCAAGGAAGCTGTCCCTATGGCCGCACCTTCGAAAAACGATGCCCTATTTTGCGTACCTGTTCTACAGGTAGCTGTATACGAGATGTTAATCCTGAGACGATTTTTACTACGTTTTCACAGTGGTGGAATCAAGTGCAAAATAAAAACAGGCTGGTGCTGTTGTGAAGTCAAAAAAGATGATTTTTTTGTTGTTGCTACCCAGCTTAAGCTAATCATTGCTTGAAAATTCGATCATTCCTACCGTAAGAAATGAAGTTTTAAGTAGTTGAGCCGAGCTGTACTATTTGGGAGTAGGGGACAAGTGGTGCGCTGTCATTGATTCCTTCGCAACTTTGGGCTGCAAATCGCCAGCTTTCTTCAGATTTGAGAAGTTCATTCCACCAGGGAAAAGTGCTGCACTGTTTAGGGCGCGCCTTATAGACAAGGCACTTTTTATCTTTTAAAAATATGCAGGCATTATTCTGCGATTTTTTTTCGACAAGAGCATAGCGATTATCTCGGCGCCGAATGTATTTTATTTTGAAGGCGGCTACAGAAATATGCAAAAAATCTGCCATAGCAGCTATTTCTTCTTCGTCTACCCAAACAAAACTAGAAGAGCCTGTACAGCACTTTCCACATTCTGTGCATTGAAAGCGCAGGCCATCTTTATACCAGGGTAAACTTTGATCTGAATCTTGGCCTGTCATGAGCACTCGCATTATTAAGGTTATAATTGCCGCCTATTTTAGCCAAAAAATGGTTAAAATAGGTAGTTGTTTAAGCCAAACGCAGATGTCAGGCTTGCAATTGAATGCGCCTGGAAGAACTATAGTGTGTCTAAAAATAAGTGGGAAAATGTCGAAACGCTTCCTTACGAGCCCTTTGTTCGAGATTGCTTTTTGAATACTTTACTTAAAGAGATGGTTTTTTACTTGAATAAAATTTACTAGCGCATTATTTCCGCTAAGGATACCCAAATTCTAAATCAGGGAACTCTTTTTCCAGTGCAGCTACTGTTGTGCTATTAGCAATCTTAGTCAAAGATATATTTATTTTTTTTAGCTGCATAGCAGGATGAATCACATCATCTTGAGCATTGCGCTTAAGCCTAAGATTGGCTATTCCAGCGTCGGTAAGATTGTTACACATATGAAGATCGAGATCTTCGATGCCTCGTGAAAGTGTATCTAGCGTACTACCAGTAATAGAACTGTCGTGAGTATAATGCTGAGACAAATTTAGCTTTCTTAACTGCATAGCTGGATGAATCACGGTGCCTTGAGCATCACGTTTAAGCCCAAGATTGGCTACTCCAGCATCGGTAAGATTTTTACAGTTAGCAAGATTCAACTCTTCAATGTCTCTTGAAAGTGTATCTAGTGTGCTGCCAGTAATAGTACCACCATAAGTGTAATCCTGAGACAAATTTAGCTTTCTTAACTGCATAGCTGGATGAATCAGGGTGCCTTGAGCATCACGCTTAAGCCCAAGATTGGCTACTCCAGCATCGGTAAGATTTCCGCAGTAAGAGAGATCTAGCTCCACAATTCCTCTTGAAAGTGTATTCAGTGTGCTACCAGTGATAGTGCTACTAGTAGTATGATTCTGAGACAAATCTAACTTTTTTAACTGCATAGCTTCATGGATCACAGCACCTTGAGCATCATGTTTGAGTCCAAGATTGGCTACTGCCTCATCGGTAAGTAGACTACACCAAGAAAGATTCAGCTCTACAATACCTCTTGAAAGCATATTCAGTGTGCTACCAGTAATTTTAGCGCAACACAGATCTAACTTTCTTAACCGCATAGCTTCATGAATCACAACACCCTGGGCATTATGCTTGAGCCCAAGATGGGCTACTGCCTCATCGGTAAGCAGATGACTGGAACAATCCAGCTCTTTGATGCCTCGTGAAAGTGTGTTCAGTGTACTACCAGTAATGAGGGTGCTTTTTAAATGTAACTTTCTTAACTGCATAGCTGGATGAATCACGGTGCCTTGAGCATCACGTTTAAGCCCAAGATTGGCTACACCAGTATCGGTAATCTGACTACACCAAGAAAGATTCAGCTCTACAATTCCTCTTGAAAGTACATTCAGTGTGCTACCAGTAATTTGAGTACAAGTCAGATCTAACTTTTTCAACCGCATAGCTTCACGAATTATAGCACCCTCAGCATTGCATTTGAGTCCAAGATTGGCTAATCCTTCATCAGTAAGCTTCTGGCACTGGTAAAAATTCAGCTCTTCAATGCCTCGGAAAAGTGTATCTAGTGTACTACCAGCAATAGAAGTA
>JAHFTM010000189.1 GCA_023269335.1 Chlamydiia bacterium | reverse complement strand
TTAATTCTAGAACTTTATAATCCTGTCCAATGGCCGTAGCGGGTCCTACCCAAGATCCTCCAATTAGCTTTCTCATTAGCGCATCTATCATCGTAATGCGCCCTCGACTTGTGGGACTGGTAGTCATTCCATACGTGAGAGAAGTAACAAGTGCCTTGGCCAGATCAAAAGCATCATCAGCAATTGAATTTGTAAATTTACTAAAAGCTGATGGCCTTGTAATAAAAGTAAACATTCCTTTTTCATTCCCAATTGTATTCTCATCAATAAATCCAATCGCCTGGAGCTTAGAATATAACACATCGCCAAGCAAAGCTTCCGCCTCCGATTTTGATATGCAGCCATTTTTCTGCAATTTTTCTGAAAGCGCTGTCACCTTTCTCTCATCAGCCGAAGACAGTGATGATAATACACCTCTTATTTTTGCAGCTTCTTCATGCCTAAAAAGATTCCCATTAAACAGGAGTTTTGTATCGCCTACAGTCTCTGTATCTACAAAACCAATTTGTTCACACTGATCAATTATGTCGGAAGTATCTTTCGAGGCAACGTGCAGGGTATCAGATATATACTCCGTAGCTGCATCGCGGAGCATGGGCAGGTCCGATGCTTTTTCTGCCAACTCAAGTGCTGCATTTTCGTTTTCTTGAGGCTCAGCGGTTTCAAATATAGTAGCAGTATGTTCGAGAGTCTCTTTTGTTGTGAGACCGAGTATGGCAACACCGGACGTACTGCGGTCAATAAGACGTTGTCTTTCTAATTCTTCCAATATTGATGGCAGTTCAAGTTTCGTAGAAACACCATTAGCTTTCGCTAATGTATATAGGTGCTTATTATCTACAGTAATCTCTTGCGTTCCTGCCAAGGCGTTTAATAGCAGTCCACATTTCCCCGCAAAGTCTAATTGTTCATACTCGCCTGACGGCATGACCACACTTTTTAATTTCTGGCTATGATGGATAATCCATGCGCCTTTAATCTTTTTGTTCATAATATCCCAGACATGAGGAATAAAAGATAATATCTAAAAATTGAGGTTTTAATTTTTCTGTCATATCGTCTTAAAATCCACTCCAGCATCGCGCATTTGCAGGACTGTGTTGGTTTTGAGCTGGTCGTTGCCGATAAAAAGATTATCAAGGGTGATGACTTTTTGCGGTTTGGCGGCGATGATTTGCGCAACGAGTTTTTCATTCATTGCATCTAATGCAATGATGAGTTCGTTATCCTTGATAGAATAAAAGCCCTTCTTAGATTCAACACGGTCTGTAAGCTCATAACCTGCCTTGAGCATCAGTTCATACAGCATATTTTCTTTTTCACTGCCTTCTTTTACAGGATTTGTAAATACATTTAATTGCTGCTCTAAATTTTCTTCACTCACTTCACTGCCTCTCCAGATTTTGAAATTAGATGATGAGAGTTTGAATGCTTTGAAGCCTAAATCGAAATTGGATGCTTCGGGTGAAAATAAATCTCTTCCTTCCTTGTGGAGTTTTTCAATAGCCTTCTTTATTCGTATTTTTGCTACTTCAGATATGGTTTTATATCCAGCTTTAAATGCATTAGAACTTTCAGGTGTATTTTCCGGTAGTTGAACGCAAACAAATTTTCTTTTTCCACCATCTTTAAGGTTTAGCTCATATACAGCTTGTGCTAATGTGCCTGAGCCCGCAAAAAAATCCATAACGATAAAGTCATTTTCTCTAATAGAAGCCATTAGCTTTAGCAATAGGAGAACCGGCTTCGGATAATCCATTAGATTTTTTACACCAGTTAGTAATCTAATTTCTTCCTTTGCATCTTCATTTGTTCCCCAACCAGTTGAAAAAAGATTTTTAAGATTCACTTCGTTTGCTTGATCTTTAACCTCCTTCGGTAAAATATCCTTTAGCTTTTTATATCTTGGATGTGTAACAATCCTTCTTAAATATAAGTCCTCTGTAATATACAGTTCATCTGCTTCAGCAAATTCTTCCATTGCGTCCTGACTATAACGCCAATTCCCCTCTATGACTAATTCTTCAGCTAAAATCCCGTCTTTAATAATCAAATCGGAGTGAAGAATTAAATCCATTGTAGTTACAGAAATTTTACTGCCTTTTTTAAGAAAATAAATTTTCTCTTTGAACTTACTTTTTATCCCTGCTGGAATCGTTCTTATTTCTCTATTATTGGTTTCATTGATGCATGGGTAAGTCCCTAAATCATCGTTTATTTCACCGATTAAACCCGTAAATGATTTTTCATTTTTACAATAAATAATTACATACTCTTTAATGTTGGTGAATTTACCAGATAGAAATGCTCCTTTTTTCTTCTTTTCCCAAACAAGTGCAGTGACAAAATTCTCTTCCCCAAATATCTCATTCATCACCATCCGCAGGTTGTGAACCTCGTTGTCATCAATGTGAACAAATATGACGCCGTCGTCACGGAGCAGGTTTTTGGCAAGGAACAGGCGGGGATACATCATGCTGAGCCAGTTGCTGTGAAAGTGGCCGCTGTCTTTGCTGTTCTTGCGGAATAGACCCTCTTTCATCAGGTAGCCTTCCTCGTCCTTATCGCCGATGCGTTTCAGGTAATCTTCCTTTTTCTCGCTAAATCTGTCGGGGTAAATAAAGCTGTCGCTGCCTGTGTTGTATGGCGGGTCAATGATGATGCACTTTACTTTTCCGTAATATGCCTTTTGCAGCACTTTCAGAACTTCAAGATTTTCTCCTTCGACGAATAGGTTTTCCGTTGTGTCAAAGTTGACGGATTCTTTGGGGATGGGTTTCAATGTGGCTGTGGTGGGCTGCTGCAAAACTTTAAAGGCATCTGCCTTGCCTGCCCAATTCAATACATAACGCTCATTGGCAAAGTTGATGTCCTCGCCAAAAGCAGCCTTCAGCTTTTCCCAATCAACCTGATTCTCGGCAAAGAGTTCAGGAAAAAGCTCCTTCAGCCTTTGCATCCTGTCTTGCTTTATATCAAGTGATTCTCCGTTCATTTATTTCCTTTATTTCTTAAGACATCAACTTTATCTTATGTTATGTTGAAAGCCTGTTTTTTATGGCTTACACCTATTGGGCTGTGGCTTGCCAAAGTGCCGTCAGGCATTTGGACAAAAAGCCGACAAGCCCATATCAATTTGCATTTAACCACACTTCTTAATAGCTTTCAAGGAAATTTTTTGATGGTTGCACATTCCCCTTTCGGTTCCCCTAATTTATATATTTGTAAACCCCGCGGCATGTGGTTTGAAAGAACCTCAACGATAGATTAATTTACTTTTTTAAGAGCCTTGCGTCTGAGTGCCCTATACTGCACACCGTGCTCCCTGACTACAAAACCTATTTTTTTCTTCTTAGGTTCAGGCAGGGTCATAAGCTGGCGAATAGCATCAAAAACAGCCTTTATCTCTTCGTCATGTTTTTCTATCTTTTGTTCCAACTGCTCCAATTTATGGGCAAGCTCTTTATGAGTAGCGAGTATCTCCCGCAACTTCACAAAAGCTCGCATGATCGCTATATTAACCAAAATTGCTCTCTCACTGCTGAGCACGCTCGAAAGCATGGCAACTCCCTGCTCGGTAAAGGCATAGGGGAGAGAGCCACCAAAGTACTTCCTATGTGGTATCACATTTTGTGATACCAGTTGTTCAGCCTCAGAATCTTTGAGCTGAAGCATAAAATCTTCAGGAAATCTGTTGATATTCCTTCTCACCGCCTGGTTGAGCGCCCTCGTTTCTACTCCGTATAGCTCTGCCAAGTGCATGCTCAGCATAACCTTCTGCCCGCGTATTAGGAGTATTTTTCCTTCAATAACCTGCATTGGAATAGCAAAGTCCATTTGTTCCCCTTTTTTGATGTGGTCACAGATTGTGACCATATCGTCTTTTTCTTATATAGACATTGGTAAGCCAACAGGTTTCATCGCTGAAAACCACTTCTACATGAATATTCCCCTCCGGACGCCCTAATCTTCTTGCATTTAACCACACTTCTTATTAGCTTTCAAGGAAATTTTATCTTAAAAAGAAGGGAGGGGGCGCGGAATACCGCGCCCCTGCAAATATCAGAAGTGGTACTTTACACCAAACATAAATATATCGCCGTCAAGGCCTGTGGACTGCCTGTAACGTTCGTATTTTACCTCTGTGCTTATGTTTGGAGATTTAAGATAGTGGACAAGTTTTACACCATAAAGAT
>JAHFTM010000023.1 GCA_023269335.1 Chlamydiia bacterium | reverse complement strand
GGGGCGGTCATGCTATTTCACCTTTCATGCTATTTCACCTTAATGTGATTTAAAAACTGCAGGATTTAATTTACCAGTTTTGACACTTGCATCTGCCATGGTAAAAAGCTCACGGAGTGTTGGCAAGATCACATTTCTGAGTAAAGCCTTGTCTTCATAAGTAAAAGCCGCTACTTCAGGTGGCTTGATGCCCAGTTCTTTGGCATATTGGTTTCGTAAAATTTTCGGGTTGCAAACATCGTGAGAGTGCTCTGAAAGCTCAATTTTTTTCCAGAGGCCGTTGAGTAGAGTTTGAAGCTCATTTTTCTTTTTTTCTAACGAATCTGCCAAGGTAAGGTCATTGTTCGCTTTGGCAGCAGTTATCTTCTTGTCCATTTCTTCTATGTTTTGCTGACAAGTTTCTGTGGTCACTTTATACAGAGCCTGTTTATGTCGCTGTTTTTCTTTTTCAAGAACTACAACATCCCATTTTTTACGCCCGCTCTCAAGATCGTTGAGGTTATTTTGACAGGTTTCTTGGGCTATTTTGATGACTGAGAAAACCTGTCCAAGTTGTGAGATGTCATTTTCAAGCTCTCTTTCTACTACGATAAGTTTTGCCTGCGTCGTTTCGATAAATTTTTCAAAACTTGCAAAATCACCAGTATGAATCAACTCTAATTCCTCTTTATAGGCAGTCTGGGTTTGGACGCGGAAGCGCAAAAGATGTTCAAGTGCTATTGTCAGTCGTAAAGCAAAAGCATTGCTAAACACCCCTAATTTTCGCAGCTCCTCAGTGCGAAGAGAGCTATTTTTCTCTTTGACTCCGTAGTGAAGAGCAAGAGCTGTCACAACGCCTTGAGGAAGGCGAAGAAGGTCCTCTTTAATATGAATTATTTCAGGCAGTTTAGCTGCAGTTATCGGTGATAACTCTTCATGGTTTTCAATTTTAAGGACATTTCGATTTATACTGAAAAGAACCTCAGCCTCTACGTTTTCAGGGCTTTGTTTTAAAAGACGAGTCATATACTCACCATAGAGGGCTGTATCTCCAGCCATGGGTGAACTATCAAGGACATCTCCGATCTGTACATACATAGAGTCAAGAGATGTAAGCAGTTCGTCTCTGCCACCACGATGAAGAGTTTGATCACTTGAGTAGCGATGCTCATACACTTGATAGGGGGAGTTCAGGTTGCCGTGGCAGAGGTGAAATCCATTTTCATCACCCAGTCTGACAATACGATCAGCTGCATACTGACTCAAACGTGTAAAGTACTGCCTTGCCTCAGGGGAATTGTTTTCAATGATGATACAGTTATCATAGTCAGGATAGGGTCCTGACTCATTCCTTCCAAGGGATCCAAGGCCTGCTACACAGTAGCGGCAAGGGGGTGTGCCGAGAGCTTTTTCTCCCTCTTGATACATGCGTGCTACAAGGTTTTTCATGCCCAGGCTTATTTCTTTAGCCACTGCAGAAGGAGAGGGACTATTTATAGCTTTAAGGGCTTTTTTGGCCTTTTCTCTGACCGCAGCAAGTTCTGCTCTATTGGTTACAGCTTCAGAAATGACGTCAGCGGGCTTTTTTTGGTTTGTGAATAGTTGAGTAGCTGCTTGTGCTTTCATGGCCTCTAGAAGTTTTTTCCTTGTATTCTGGATGACTTGTTGTACTTTTTTGATGCTAGGGTTTAACTTTTGTGAAGCTCTTGTTCCATAGGTATGCTTAGGGGTAAGTTTTTGGAGGTGGCTTTCAACTACCGAAAGTTGAAGAAGACAGTCATTCATCATTTTGGTTAGCTTTGCACGTACGACAGGATCCTTTTCTTTGTTACATGCTCTCTGTATCTGTAGAATGCCAAGCCGTGCATGTGTTGTCACTTTTCGTGCATTTGTCGGAAAACGAGAGGGATTGGCGATGCTTTCTTTGAGGGACTGAACAAGCTTGTGAAACGAACGAAGTGGCGGCGCTCTTTTTACCTTAGGTTTTGCGTTGAGTTTTACAGGTGTAGGGTCAGATTTTGCTCCAGCGGTTTTCGGTCCACTTGCCTCATCATCACCTGAGATCATGAAAGAGAGATTGTGTGCTATAGGAACGGCACTTGGTCCCTGCGAATTTGAAATGGAAGCCATAAGAGCTCAGAGGTTTGATTGTTTTATTTACGTACTTTTTTAGTTAAGTATAGGCATGTTTAACATATAGCATGGTTATTAACATGTAAATGAAGTGTTCAAATTATTAAGTTTGTCATAAAAAGAATCAAAAATAGTGCTAAAAGACAGAATTATAATTATTGTTTACCTTCTGTTAATTTTGCCATTCGGAATATAATTTCAACTGTGTATTAATTATGTTATAAAAAAGGCTAGAGCTGTACGAGATTACTAGTATCCACATGTGATTCAATAAAGCTACTAACCTCTTTGTTGAGTTGAGTAGCTTTCTGTTAGATGTACCAGCTTGACAGATTATAAGATGACACAACCAGCATCTTTTTTCTGTGCTTCTTTTGCGCCATATTCTTGGAGAAGTGCTATAATTGTTAAACAGTTTTGTTCGCGAGCAAGGTGGATAGGAGTACGCTGTAGCTCAGATAGTGCATTCACGTCGGCCCCTTTTTCAAGCAAAGCCTTGCACATTGCGTAATGGATAGCCTCATTTGGCTTCGTCTCTCGAGTAACATTTGCAGCCCAATGAAGCGCAGTAAGACCGTCACGGTCTTTCATACGGATGCGGGTCCCTTCAGTGTTTAAAAGGATATCAAAGGTCTCCTTTTTCCCCGCGTATGCTGCGCAACCGAGTGGAGTCATCCCATTATGATTAAAAGTGTTGAGCCGTTTTCTATAAAACTCCATCTCAAGGTGCAGAGCCAAAGAGATGGCGTCGCCCTGGTAAGCGGCTTTATGAAGTGCGAGCGGATCGGTAGCAACAGCCAGACTAGTACTCTGTACTGTTCCGGTACCTAAAGCTTCTCCCTTTGAATCTTTGTTTTTCTCTTGTAGCTTTCTTAACTGCCCTTCTAATTCACTCATTCTCCTTCGCAATTCAGCATTAGCCTGACTATTTTCAGCCGCTGCAGAAGAAGACTGTGGGGCGGTGGGAGAGGGCATCGTTGCTGCGCCTGCAGAAGCTTGTCCGCTGCTAGCAGGGGTGTATGCCGATGCTGCAGGTGGTGAATATGCAGGGGGTGAATATGCAGGGGGTGGTGAATATGCTGCAGATGCTGCTGCTGAGCCACCTGTTGGTGTAGACATAAAAGCCTCCATGGTTGATTTTCTAAATTAGTACACTAGTTTGACGGCTTAATTTTTGCAATAGCAATAGTAATACTTCATTCAACAACTCCCTGTTACTGTTAGAGCGCAGTTTTGCTCGATATGTAAAATTTGACGACATAAGGCGACGTAAAGAAACAGATAGCAATAGTGTCTTAGAAACAAGGTTTATAAGCGGCATTGAGTTGTTAACCACAGTCATCATGCCCCTAACTATTGGATTATCCATTGTGTAATCATTTCCATTTCTTCCTGTTACACATGAGTTTCTAGGTTAACTATTTTATACATTACCTCTATGTCGCATAGGCGCTACCCACACAGATACTGAATTAGCTATATATGGTAAATGAGCAGAAATTCCTACCCTTGCAAGCCAGACTACGTGTGCTGTTGATAGAAAAATAAGGAAAAGGTTGCCTACAGCTTCTACTGTGGGTAGTACTGGAAAAAACATTAAAAAGAGAGAAACTACGAAAGTAGAAATCCATGCGTTATCGACCACTATACCACTAAAAGGTTCCCAATTTCTTTCCCCTACAAGATGCGCTACATTTTCTTGTAAAACAGCACATCTTTCTCGAAACCTTTCAAATACTGTTGGAATTCTTCCAGCCGCTATAACTGGACGTGTGCAAAGATGTTGACAACTTTTCGTGATTGCATAACAAGCAGCGCTATAACAAGCAGCATTAAGAACTGCAGTGACACCAATCGGTATTGACATAACACTTCCTTTTTTAAAAAATCATTTGAAAGACGACAGATTTGCCTCTTTGGATAGCAGAAGAGGCAGATTTTTGCAATGTTACAATGCTAAACTAGCTTGAAAAAAGAAAGGGGGCGCGGCTTAGTATTCGGAAAGAGGGAAAGAGGGTCAGGCTTGGCATTCAGACATTAGAAATAGAAATTATTTAAAAAAATTGATCTGAACGTTTAAAAAAGTATCCTATAAAAAATGTCAAAGAATCCAAACCATTTTACAGCGTAACGTGTAACGTGTAACAACTTAAGCTCCTTTTCTTGTATTACAAACGAGAAGGGTGCTTACACTTTCATTCCTAGGGGTCAAGTAGGAGCTGTAACTTGATTCTGAAGTCTTTCCATTTCAGCTATAAGAAAAATGTAACGGTAGTCTGCAAGCGTCGGATCCCTTGCATTTGCTTCAAGATATCTTTTAAATGCATCTTTACGTTCTGTAGCGGTTTGGTTTTCGCTTGGCCCAAGTCTGATATACGCTCTTATTGATAAGCTGTGCGATCTTACTCAGTCTATCCATGGGACTTACTTCATAATTCACAAGTGCAAGCAAATCTACCGACTTAAGGACTTGTTAGTGAAGAGTTTTACTATGAATTTTGCCTTGTCAAAAATGAGTATAATTTGATATAATTGATGTTCAAAATATATGAAGTCCCAAATTGCCAAACGTAACCTTATAAGGAGGAAATTATGGCATCATTAGCAGGACCTATAGCTATGCACTCAGCTCCAGCAGGTTTTCCGACCCCTTCAGCACCTCCGGCAGACTACAACGCGGCAGGAGCAGCAGCTTCGGCAGCGGCAGCAGCGGCAGCACCAGCTTATGCGTCATCATCTTCGTCCGCGGCGCCGGCAGCAGCGGCAGCACCAGCTTATGCGTCATCATCTTCGTCCGCGGCGCCGGCAGCAGCACCTGCACCAGCAGCAGGGCCAACAAAAGCAGAGATCCGTGCCGGTATTGTTGAATTGGCATCTAAGCACATTCTTGATAGCTTAGATAGGATTTTCACAAAGGAAGGCACTGATATGCAAACGGCATGCACGCAAGCAGGAAAACCAACACCTAAGGATGCGATAGCTCATACTTATGCAGTCATTAATGGTGTCGAGAGAGCGATTGTTTTAAGAGATGCACAAATTATAAAGGCCTGTACCATTCCAAACCTTGACACTGCCATTAGTGCATTAGCTGCGTCTCAAAAGAGCTGTTTCAATGCAATATTAAATAAATGCGTTGATAAAATCGAAGGTGTGGAGAAATACCTGACGCTTGGTATTTATATAGGGTTTTGTGAGCCACATATTCTTCTACAAAACAAACAACTTCATTTCGAAAATTCTAAAATTTTGCGTTCGAAAGTTCTTTCGGTAAGCCTTACAGTAAAAGGTGATAAGTTAGCAGCTTTTGCTGAGTAATGTAATTTCTCTTTTTAGACAAAAGGCTTTTTTTTCAGAGGCCTTTTGTATTTTGATAGAATTTTCAAGGTTAACGTGTGTTTTCCTAGAAAAAATTACGCTGCTTTCTCTCTTCGTTTCAGTATCATATTCATAACTGTTTCAAGTTTTGGAGGGATTCCTTCACTTGTCTCAATAGACCGTTTTAAAATTTCATCAGCGATGATTTCTTGATGCAAAAGTTCTTGTTTCAGTTGCCCTCTTTTTAAATCTTTATCTAGATCTTGAGATTTTCTTTCATCAGCAGCTCTCTCTTTTTCCTGCTCTCTTGATTCTTGAATAGAATGCTCAAGCATAGCAAGTCTATCCAGGCTTCTAAGTAGTCTTTTTTCTAGCTGATCAATGCTAAGAGTGGTGAGCGATTGAGCAAACCCTTTATCTGGCGCACTTAGTTCATGGAAAGAAAGCTGTGGCTTTACTTTGGTAGGCTGTACACGTGTCCCTCGTTCTTCTGTTTTCGCTTGTTTTTTAGCCTCATTTTTAATTAACGCTTGGATATGTTGTGAGACTCTTTCTGCATAAGCTGCAAATACGGCTGCATGAATCCCAATAAACTGTACTTGATGAGGGTTTCGAATGTGTGGTGAACCACTTATCCGCACATGATTTATAGCATCGATATGACCGAAAAATTGATTTTCCTGACTATCGTAACCTACCATGTTTGGGTTATGTAGGTTCACATTTCTATGGTTTACTAGTGTATGTGAAGGGTCGCTACGATCAAACCAAACAATGCGGGGAAGACGTACTTGCAGAGTTTGCGTAAATCGAGATAGGTCATTTGGATTATCCAATACCTGGCTACGGCCACCAATTGGACTATTGCCTCGAGCTGGGCCAACAGGCATTTGAATAGGGCTTGCTAAAATGCTACTTTGTGCAGCTCTATTTGCTTTACTACTTACTTCCCCTATCTGTAGCTCCAATTGACCATCATCAACGAAACGAACACGCCTGCCATCAGGGGAAGCAGCTCTTTGCTCCTGTATCTGCGCTGCAGGGCCAGACAGGTTGGCTGCAAGATCATTATCTCCGTTGAGTGGTGGTGCAGATGGAACTGGTGGTAGTTGACGTGCCTGCACAGCTTCTCTTGTATCTTGAGCACTTGCTACAGCAGGCGATGGAGGTGCTTGCATTTCGCCCTCAGGCTTGGTAGCGTTAACTATTTCGTCCATACTGATGTTTTCAAAGCTAAATTCAGCTTCTGCTCCAGGTTCTGCATCAGGCAGGCCTTCAACTTGGTCTGCAGCTGGTGCTAGGGCAAATACTGCATTGGCAACTGAGCTGATTCCTTCTGAGGTAGGGCTGGTTGGCGGATAGGCAACAGACCTGTATGAGTTGCCCATCGGCAAATGGCCAAACTCTGGGGTACTTGGCGTTGGCATGATTGGCGGCTCTGCTGGAGGCGCAGACTGTGGGATTTGACTCTGTTGTTGAATTATCCTCTGAGCAGCATCGCCTTCATCTGGCGTTCTTGCAGCTGACATAAGTACCTCACCTTATCAATCATTAACACTCATTCTATCCACTTTGCGTGAAATTATGCTCTTGACGCACGCTGGCCACGTTCCTATCTCGCTGAAAACTGGGTAAGCAGATATTCACCCCTCTCAACTTTTATTATAGACTTCGCTAAGAATTATTTAAAATAATATTTATATATAACAAAACAATTTATGCTTAAGTTGTTTGCTTTAAATAAGTTATATTTTTATAGAAAAGTCGCATAAGCGAGAAAAGCGAATGAAGACCAAAAATTAAAGAGAGGTAGCTGCATTGGCAGCCAGTGGGCAGTATTCTATAGACAATCGATATTGTTTTAGTCCGACATCTATTCGTCCTTAGTCACCGTTATATGTGAGATCCCTGTAACCCTCTCCACATAGTGAATGAAAGCAACTTGAGGAGAAAGTAAGTATTTTTCCCAGTTGATCTTGGTCGCTTGGTATAGCTGTTCAGCTGCTTTCAGATAGGCCACTTGTCTAGATTCTGTTGTTTTGATCGAGTGCTGTATATTATCCAGGCGATTAAAAAAAAGCTCAGCCCAATTGTGGAGAATTTTATGCCTGAGTGCATCTTTTGCATTCTCCAAAAAAACCATCCAGGAAAACTCTTTAGAAGTATTTTTGCTCATTTGTTGACGAAAAAGCTTATTTAATTCTAACTCTGATTCCTCATAGTCATGAATAGGCTGTAAAAGAGGGCTCTGCAGTCCTTTGATTTTAGCATCTATTGCCTTCCCAACTTCTGAAAAGAAATCATCGGTCAAAGCTTTCTGCCATCCTTTGAAATGGGTAAAAAAGTTCTTGGAATAAGTTGCATTGATTTTTTCAAAAGCTGTTCTTTCTCTACGATTTGCTGATAGCAACGAAATGCTTTTATTTCTTTCGGCTTGCAGTTCAGCTAAGGTGCTGTTTTGAAGTAGAATCATACGGGCCGATCCAGACTGACCTTGTCTTGCAGCCCTTCCAAAACCTTGTTCTTCAACACGATCATTTTGAGGGTAGAAGGTGAAAATTACATGAAGCCCGCCATGTTCAAGGCTCTTGGGATGAAGAGTAATATCGGTGCCACGCCCTGCAGTATTTGTCGCAACAGTGACCATACCTTGTGTGCCAGCTCTAGCTATGATAAAATCTTCATGCTCAGCTTGTCTTTCGTTTAATAGCTGATGATAGATTCCTTTTCCTTGTAGAAACGTCGCAAAATCTACTGATTCTTGAATCGATTCAAATAAAAGAAGCGTTGGCCGCTTTTTTGCTATCAGTGCTTCAATGTCTGCTAAAATCTCTATAAAATATTGATCAGCTGTAGGTAGAATTTTTGTCTCTAAAAGAGCTCTCCGATTAGGTTTATGTGCAGGCGTGTCAAAAGTATCAATTTGATAGATTGCTTCTACTTCTTTTCTTTCAATACTAGAACCTACAGTACCTGTTAAGCCATATATTGTTGAATAGCCGCCAAAAAAGACAGGGTGGCAAAGTGAGCTAGGCATAAGGCTCTCTTCTTGAATTGGCAGGTTATGTTTTACCTCTAAAAATTCATGGAGACCATTATGCCAGCGGCTGCCCTCATTTAGGCGGCCAGTATTCTTTCTATCTACAATTACGATCTGATCTGTATAGACTTTCTGTGTAAGCAGTTCTTTTTCCACAGGCTTAATAACATAATCGCTATTGAGCTTCTCTTCATACAACGCCTTGTATGCCGATTGCAGCCAAGAGATAAACTTTTGAGGTTCAATCTGTGCAATTCTTTCTTTAAACCGTCCCTCATCATAAGAAGAAAGCTTGTTTTTCAGAGCAGAGAGAATGCTTTCTTGTAAAGAGAGCTCTCCTTTAATCAAACGCCCTACAGCTTCTTTATTTGCTTGCACAAACTCAAAGATCAGACGATATATCCAAGACCATTTTGCTTTTGTGGGAATTGAAATATGAGCTGAATTAAAAGCACTATCAATAAGAAGGTTATCTACTTCATCTACAATCACAACATCAAAAGGGCGAGGTAAAACTTGACCATCCTTTTTAATTGTTCTGAGCTCCTTTTCTTGTAGCTCATCACGTAAGATAGCAAATTCAAAGTCAAAATTTGTGCCAAAGATAATTTGGCCTTGGAAGTTATCTTGCGTAGGAACATCTGTACAAATATGGGACGTAGTAAAACCAAATGTATGAAAAAAATTACGATACTTTTCATGATCGCGTCGTGCTAGATAACGTGAGGAAGAAATGATATCCACAAATTTTCCAAGGCAAGCATTGTAAAAGGCAAGCAGCGTAATAACCGTTGATTTTCCTTCGCCTGTTCTTATTTGAGCTATTCTTCCTTTGAACTTCGTCGGATAGTTCAGGAGCCCTAAAAGTGCAAGGACTTGAGTGTTGTAAGGCCTAATACCATAGAAGATGCAAACTGCTTCTCTAGCTATAGCAATGATTTCAAGCCGCAAGCTCTTCTCAAGAGGCTGCTTTTTACATAGCAACCGAATCTGTTCTATACGGCACACCAAAGTACTTAGCCCGCTTTGTCGTAGCTTTTGACCCAAGGAAACGATTTCTTGATAGTCTTTGGCAATCTGTGCTAATTCTGTTTGAGAGAGGGGCTGTGTGACCAAAGAGCCTTGCTCTATAGAAGAAAATGCCTTTAAAACTTCATCAAGTGGCTTTTCTGGATATTTTTTTGCATCACTTTCATTTTTAAGTCGATCTAATTGAGCCAACACTTCAGATAATCGAGTCTCGCCTTTATGAAATTTTGAAAGCAGAGAAATGATCTCTTCACTTTGACTTCCAGCCTCTACTAATTGCTGTAACAATCGAATAACATCATGTAACGAAGTTTCTTCTTGGTAGCTTGCAGGGTTCAACAGCAGTGCACAAACTGCATCGCCTAAAGTTTGCCTGACTGTTTTCAGCCAATAAAGTAGGGTGTGAGGCTGTGATGGATGTAGTTTTACAAGAATCTGAAGAAAATAGATGCACTCAGCTTGTGAAAAATGTTCATCAGCTAAGGCATCTTCTATAAGCCCATTTGCAAACAGCCCTTTATTCTTGAGCAGTTGTAAAAGAGGCTCATCCAGACGATTAGTAACTGATTTTCTTGAAATAAAATGGTTCGAAGGCTTTTGAGTGGTGGCAGAAGAAAAAAAATCAAAGATTTTCAACCGCTTTTGGGCAGCATCTGCCAAGCTTTGTGAGCGAAGAGCAGAGGTTAGCCATTCAGCACCGCCAGCATTATAACAGGGTACTTTATCTCCGTTGATATGGAGTGGAAGTTTTTCACAAGTGTTGATAAATTGCAAAAAATTCTCTAAAAGTGTGCGGAATTCATCTTTTGTATAATAGTCATTCTGAAATGACGTTGCCAAATGCAAAAACAGATCCATGAGCTCTTGCTTAGAACTGAAAATTTTGATCAATCCGTCAACTGTAGTATTGTGAACAAAAAGAGAGGGATCTAAACGGCTTAAAACCTCCTCATCAAAACGTTGTAAATAATGACATTCATGTGCCTTTTGTAAGATAGTTTTCCAGCAATCTATAAGTTTTTGCGACAAAAATTGCGAGAGCTTGTCTTGAGTGGTACGTAAGAGCGTCTGGAAGGGAAAATTGACATCGTCAAAATTCTTTGGAAGAGGCTTCGAGCTACTGCTAGAAGATGTAGTATTCAAAACACAAGCCATTATACAGTCGCTCCACATTCTACAAGCTTTCTCTTCATAAGCTCATTTTTTTCAACCGATGCGAGCTGGTAAGGCAAGATACCTTTTTTATTTTTCTTATTCACATCACAAATTTTTGCAAGTATGGGCAGATGTTTTGCATCACTTAAGCGTACAGCAGTATGGATGATCGTATCTTCATCTCCCAATTCCAAAGGCGGCACTACCTTTTTAGCTTTACGATACTGTTCAAGCGACTGTCGAATCTCAAACTTACCAGGTTTGACAAGTTCTTCTGCTAACTTACCAGCACTGTTTTTCTTGTCTATATCAGCCCCGCATGCAAGTAACAACTGCAAAAGATCTACGCACTCGCTTTTTACAGCGTTATGAAGGGCTGTATTACCATGGCTGTCAAGGCTATCGATTGAAGCTCCAAAAGTGATAAATAGAGCTGCCATTTCTGCATTTTTTTCCTCACAAGCCTCATGAAAATAGGACTTTCCAGTAGAGCTCTTTTGCGTAGTATCAAAGGCATCTGTTTCTTCTACAAGATAGCGTACTGTAGCTAATTTTTTTGCCTTCACTGCCAATTCAAGCGGTTTTTTCAACTGCAGATCTGGTTTTTGAAGATCTCCACCATTTTCTACTAAATAATGGAGGCAACGTAACGACCCATACATTGCAGCCAAATGCAGGGCGCTTTTTCCGTCTAGAAGTGGTGTATCGATTGTGAACTCAGTAGAAAGCATGGTTTTTAGTTGAGAAACAGAGTCACTTTTAATTACGGCACTAATAGCCTGTGCACGATGCTCAAATTTATTAAAGATTCTATAATTTTTGAAAAATTTTACTGCTGGAGTATTTCCACTCCAGGCTGCAGAGAGAAAAGTACTCACACCTCTTGCTGTTAACGCTTCTACGTTAGCTCCTCTTTTTATGAGCACTTTCATCATAGGTAAATTTGCAGTCAAAGCTGCAATGTGAAGAGGCGTGATACCTTTTTTCTCAGAAATATCTTTCTGCCATAATTTTGGCTTTACAATCTCAGTTTGCTTTTGAAGTGAGATGCCTGCTTCCACAAGATATTCTACGATTTTTGGATTTTTAGACCTTGACGCATAGTGAGCTACAGTTTCACCATCACTATCAACTACCGCAAGTGATGCTCCTTGCGCATGTAAGAGCCGCATAAGAGCTGCATCACCTTTTTGTATTGCTAGATGAATGGGATATACCCCATCTCTATTTGCTTTTCTTACATTGGCGCCATGGTTGACTAAACACCTTGCAATATCAGAATACTCATTTTGTATTGCTTTCATAAGGCATGTCGTTTTGGTTATATGACAAGGCTCATTCACCTTGGCTCCATAGTCTAAAAGGAGCTGCACAATTGCCTGTTGACCACTTTCAACTGCGCAGAAAAGTGGAGAGATCCTTTTTTTAGACTGCTGATTGGCGTTTGCTTTAGCTTTCAAAAGTATTTTTACTTTCTCGGGGCTTTTACCAGCAAGCGCGTACAAAAGAGGTGTCATCCCATTTTCATCTTCTACATCGACTGCTTCGAATCTTTGAATCGCCTGCAACAGTTGATCTCGTGACGATGGCTTTTGCGAGGCTGCTAAAAGATGCAATATCGTTACTCCATTTTTGTTTTTGAGTAGCGGATCTACCTGGGAGAAATTAAGCTTTTGCCCTTTTTTTGCCATTAAATGATACTGCGTATTGCCTTGAGGGCACATCACAAGCTTATCAACACCATCCAGTTTTTGAAATTCATCCAGGATCTCTTGACGCCTGTCTTCATCCTTACAAACCACATAAATTAAATGGAGAAGCGGTAATTTGAGTTTTCCCCCATCGAT
>JAHFTM010000188.1 GCA_023269335.1 Chlamydiia bacterium | reverse complement strand
GGGGAAATTACAAATCTCTGATATTAAAAATATCATAAGCCAAAAAAGAAGAGCAGCTGCAGGCATTACAGCACCGGCTCATGGGCTGTTCCTCCACAAGGTTTTCTATTAACCGAAACTCGTGTTGTGGCGTACGCTTCAACCAGCATGACACTCAAAAAACCAAGTGTTACAAAGAGACAGGCAATACCAAATTCCATAGAAAAAATTTGTGGTGCAATTGGCTCAATAGCTACAAGATGAGGCCCATCGCTGAGTCTGAGAGGCTCTAACATATAACTGTAAGACCAAAATGGCCATACAGCCCGCAACGCACCAACCATAAAGCCGATGAGAGCTGCAAGCGTGCAGTTGCGATAGGTGCGAAGTAAATAACGCACAACGTGCGAAAAAAGGCTTGCTCCTATGACAATACCTAAAAGCATGCTACCAATGATACGAAAGGCAGCACTATCAAAGAGTCCAAGTTTTAAGCCCGAAACAAGATCTACTAAAGCACCCAGGATATAGCCGTACATACCTAAAATAGTAAGAAGATAGCTTCCAGATATTCCTGGAAGAAGCATTGCAGAGATGGCAATCATACCACAAGCGACTATCCACAAATCTAGCATAGGCGTATCGGCATGATACAATAATTCGCCTACAGCTATCTCTTGCTCAGTGTCGTGACTGAAGACAAGGCTTTCTTTTGTAAGGTATTTTTTTGCCAGCATTCCAGAAAGAGCTGACTGCGGCACAGCGATTAGCCTTTGCCTTCTTTGATCATAGTTTTGGGTGCGCTCAAGGCGTATTTCTTCTTTTAGAAGGGCTTTTTCATAGGGCACATCAAAAAGTGGTTCGCTCTTTTTAATTGCAAAAGATGAAGAGAGTGTTGACCCTGAGAGAAAAAAAGCAACGCCAGCTCCCAAAATAAATGATACAAGTACAGTGTAGGTATACTTTGAAAGCTGCTTGACACAAAAAATTGTAGACCCTATCACAAGACCCATAAACGTTGCGTATAGATAAGTGCGGTACAGCTCATGGTTTAAAAGATAGGTAAAACAGGAAGCTAAAATGACAAAAGAAGAGCTAACACCCAAAATGACTGCCAACAAAAACTGCCATCTGACAGCTTTAAAGAAAGCCTTGAGTTGAAAAGAGAATAATAAAGAAAAGGCTTTGGCGTTGAATGAGGCAAGCGCTTGCAAGAGCTCTTCATAAATACCAATGATAAAAGCAACCGTCCCGCCTGAGATACCAGGGACAATATCTGCAGCACCAACGAGAAGCCCTGCTCCAAATAGTTTTACAAAGCGCAATACTTTTTCCCGCATTAAATGACCTCAAGAAGCCTTGCAAAATAGTAAGCTACAAGTAGTAAAATGAAAAAAGCACCTATCCAAATTATATTTGGCTTACCTTTCACACTTGACCCTGGGTTGCCTCTCATCTCAAGCGTGCCAATGCCATAAGCAAACTCTTGCTGCGCAGCCTGCTTAAAAACATCTGGATGTTCTGTTACAATGCGTTCGCCATCTAAACCTAAAAATGAGGCATACTGCTTGACAAAGCCCTGTGCATAGACGGGGGAAATCAATTTATCCATTTGGCCATCTTCGATTGCTTGCAAATAATTTGTGCGAATTGAGGTAGCATTCTCAACATCTTTGAGTGCAAGATTCAGCTCTTTTCTTCGTAAACTAAACATGTCTCCTATTGGATTTTGCCCATCACTCATAATGTTCCCCTGCTAAATGTCGAAAATAGCTATTATAGACCATCTTTGTTTAAAGTAAAAGGCAACCTGACTATGGTCAAGAACGACGCACCGCCCCCTTCTATCTTTGTCACAACTATCACAAGCGATCTCATTGAAAAATTAAAGCATGACCTACCAAGCCAGGGCTTTGAGCTTTCGCAGCCTCCTTACACCCATTTTTCTGCCAAGAAAAAGGGCATTTCTTGCACGCTCTACACCTCTTTAAAGCTTACGGTTCAGGGCAAAGAGATGCGCTCTTTTATCGAATTTTATCTCGAACCGGAAATCTTAAAAAAATTTGAGTTTACCTATAAAGAACCGATAAATCCTGTGACGCATGATACAAAGGGGCGCATTGGCGTCGATGAATCGGGAAAAGGTGATTTTTTTGGACCGTTATGCGTGGCTGCAGTTTTTGCAAGCGGCGAAAAGATACAACGCCTCGTAGAGCTTGGGGTCAAAGATTCAAAAGTGTTAAGTGATGCGCTCATCAAGAAAATCGCTAAACAGATCAGAGGTGAATTCCAGCATTCTATCATTCCTATCTCCCCTCTTAAATATAACGAACTGTATGAAAAGTTTCATAATCTCAACTCGCTTCTTGGCTGGGGTCATGCGACGGTGATTGAAAGTCTATCCAAACTCTCAGGCTGCAAATGCGCGATCATTGACCAGTTTGCTCATGAAAGCGTCGTACAAAATGCACTCAAACGCAAAAAATTGGATATAGACCTTGTACAAAAACATCGGGCAGAAGCTGACATCGTCGTTGCAGCAGCCTCCATTTTAGCCAGAGCTGCCTTTCTTGAAGGGATGGATAAGCTTAGCCAAGGAGTGGGTATCGAGCTTCCTAAAGGTGCTTCCAGCAAAACTATTGATGTAGGTAAAGCACTTGTGGCAAAATGGGGTAAAGAAGTTTTGGGGAAGGTCTCAAAACAGCATTTTAAAACCACTCAACAGGTTCTTGGAGAGACTCTTTAAGCTATGCTCCTCAAGCTTTCGATTGCTAACTTCATTTTAATTGACTCAGTCACAATCACTTTTCAGGAAGGGCTGAATGTAATCACCGGAGAGACCGGCTCTGGCAAGTCGATCATTTTAGCAGCGCTTTCATTTTTACTTGGCGATAAAGCTGATGCCAGTATCATTCGTCAAGGAACAGATTTTGCTCATTGCCAAGCTCTCTTTGACATAAAAAGTAATTCACTTCTCTTTAGTCTTTTAGAAGAGGCTGGTATCGACTATCAAAAAGGTGAAGAGCTCATCGTAAAACGTGAAATCCAGGCAAGCGGCAAAAGCCGCATCTTTCTTAACAACCAAAGCACAAGCCTTTCACTGGTAAGAAAAATTGCACCTCATCTTATTGAGTTTTCAGGACAGCATACACACCTGAAGCTTTTAAATGATGATGAACCACTGCTTCTCGTAGATGCCTTTGCTGATACAATTGCCTTAAAAAGAGCTTTTTCGAAACTATGGCAACAAAAAAATGAACTTTTAAAAGAAATTGACGAGTGTCAATTAGGACGCGAAAGTCGCGATGTGCAAATGGGTCGCCTAGCTCTTGAAATTGAAGAGATTGAATCTGCAAAACTTATGCCAGATGAGGAAGAAACGCTTTTCTCTGAATTCCAAATTCTGGCCAATCGCGAAGAGCTCAAACAAAAAACAGACGACCTTACTTTGACTATTGCAGATTCAAAAGTTGCCATTATCCCAACACTCTTACGCCAAAAAACAGCACTTGAAAGGCTATGTCAGCTTGATCCTACCTTAAAACATATTGAAGAAGCATTGACAAGCCTGCTGGCTGAGCTTAAAGAGATTGGCTATGAGTTGAAACGCTATCAAACAAGACTAGAATTTCAGCCAGAACGATTTCAGATCGTCGATGCACGGTTAAAGGAAATCAGCCAGCTCAAGAGAAAATATGGAAGCACACCTACAGAAATTACCACCTACTTAGAAAGCCAAAAAGAGAAAATGGCCTATTTAGCTAGCCTGGATAATGCCCTTGATGAGAAAAATAGATCTCTAGCGCTGCTGTCTGATGAGCTAGAAAGCCTAGCTAAAAAACTTTCTAAAAAAAGAAAAGAAAAAGCTCGAGAATTAGCTCTCAGCATTACTGAAGAAATCATAAGCTTGAACATGCCACATGCCCTTTTTGAAATTGAGATCAGCCACAAAGAGCGTGGAGAAACAGGCGATGACCGAGTTGCCTTTTTACTCACACCAAATCTTGGTGAAGCACGCATACCTATCTCAGAGGCAAGCGGTGGTGAGCTTGCGCGGGTGGCACTCGCTATCAAGATGGTCTATTGTGATGACATCCCTACCATCGTATTTGACGAAATTGATGCCAATATTGGCGGCAAGACAGCCCAGCTCATCGGAGAGAAGCTCTCAACACTTGGAAAGTCAACCCAGGTGATCTCCATCACCCACTTTGCACAAGTTGCTCTCTCTGCCTCTTCTCACTTTCGCATCTATAAATTT
>JAHFTM010000187.1 GCA_023269335.1 Chlamydiia bacterium | reverse complement strand
GCCCGCGATATAGCCCGACGCTTCAACCAACTTTATGGGGCAGATGTATTTCCCGAACCTCAATGGATGCCAAGCGAAGTGCCGACCTTGATTGGTACTGATGGCCAAGGCAAGATGAGTAAGTCAGCAGGCAATGCTATTTATCTTTCTGACGATGCAAAGATAGTAGAGAAAAAAGTGCGTACGATGTACACCGACCCAGCGCGCATCCATGCCAATATTCCAGGCACTGTAGAAGGCAATCCTGTATTTGCTCATCTGGATGCTTTTGACAAGGATAAAGAAGTCGTTGAGCTTTTGAAAACACGCTATCGTCAAGGCATGGTGAGTGATGTAGAGGTCAAAGAACGTCTCATCGGTGTGCTCAATCACTTCTTAGAGCCGATTCGTGAGCGTCGACGTGAAATTGAAGCTGAAAAGGGGCTTGTTGAAGAGGTTCTCTATGAGGGCACTTTGAAAATGATTGACTATAGCAACGAAGTTGTCAAAGAGATGAAAAGTGCTATGGGGTTGTCAGGCACCTGGAACAAGATTTCACGTATTGCTAGAGAGCGCAAACAGCGTTAAGCACTATTACAATATTAAGAAAGAACAGGATAGGCAGGATCGCCTTCGGCGGCAGGATGGTGTGTTGGATGATGTAACCGACTCAAAAAAAACCAACAGCAAGTGCATTCATTGCTTCGCAGCAATACCCAAGTTAAGCACTATTTTTTGTTGGCTTGTTTAAGTTTTGTATTCACAGTTGTGCCATTTAGAATTTGTAGTGCTTGGTTTTGCCAGTCAGATTTTAAAATCTTAGAATGATCGAGGCGGTGATCAACCCAAACTCTTCTTCGAATTTGTTGAACAATCGGTTTTGTACAAGAGAGCTCCTGAGCAAGATTTTGCTTTTTCAAATACTCAGCGTTGGTCTTTTCCCAAGGATGGTTTGCGTTGAGTATATAAAGCATCTGCTTTTGTGTTTGTAACAGCTCTGCACTTGTCGAGCCGCCCGGCTTAGTAACCCAGACATTAGAGGCCTTATCGATTTTGGCCATCTCTTTTTCTTCCATGAAGCCAAGCACTTCAACATGAATTTTACTTTTTTTGCGCAGATTTTTTTTCACAAGTTGTTCTAATTGCTTTTGCAAGATCATGTTTTTTCCGCAGACAACAAAAACATGTAAGGGGCGAACAAGCACTTTTTCTTCACGTATAATCTTCATAAGAAGTTGTTTGATCTCTTCAGTAAAACCGCTGAGTCCCATGGCTATTTTGCAAACGAGGGCATGACGTGGGATATGAAGTTCATCTCGAATTTCATTTCGTTCACTTTTTGTGACAGGACAAAAACTTGGGCGAACGGGGAAGTCAAGACGCACAAGTTGTCTTTGGATCTGCTGCGGCAACTGACAGTTTGGGATTTTTAGGCTGTCGTAAACAGTTTTTAAAAAGCTCGTTTCATTGGAAAGAGTAGTGAAGTTAATGAGTGGTTTTTGAAGCTTAGCTTGCTCCTCAAGGATTGGAATGAGGCTTGTATGGAAGATATGGTCTGTATGCACAAACGTCATAGGGCAGCCCAGCTGATAGCCGATGTAGCTTAAGCTTGGTTTATGATGGGCTACTGCAAAGATATGATCTGCTTTGAAAGAGGCAACCATTTTGCGGATGTCACCCATGTATTTACGTGTCTCGTGCGTCTGAAGCTCATCGATACGTTTCCAGAGCTCGCGCGCTTTTTCAATGTCACCCTTCTTTTGCTGCACTTCAGCATACACTTGGGCTCTTGAATAGCCTTCAACTTTAGGAGAATAGAGATTTTCCAATTCATCCACATCGATCAGCTGCACTTTATGTCCATTTTTTTGAAAATGCTTAGCAATAGCTACTGCTGGTGCTTTATGACCGCCTCCATAGTAGCCTGTAAAGAGGATGGTAATGTTTTTTGATGTTTTGGTGGCGGCCTCTTTTGTTGGCAACGAGTATCCAGATAAAATTTCAGCGACAAAGCCCTTATAAGCCTGTTGAAAGGGTATATTTTTTGCAAGGCTAGGGATCTCTTGAAAGAGAAGAGCATGGTTGTAGCACTTGCTGCCCATAAAAAGGCTTTTGTGAATGAACCAATTTTCTAACTGTTTCCAGCTCTCATGAGGCAGCTGGACTTGACGAGTCAGCCGTTTGTATGCATGAAGAACAGTGTTTAGGCGGTCTAAATCATTAAGTTTTTTAGCAAGTTTGTCGCGAAATTCATCGAAGTTGAGCGAATATGCAGCTGAGCTCTCAGTACCTTTTTTCTCTTTTGCTGCAAGTGGAGAGACAGTGAGAAGGGGTAGAATAAATAGGCAAGCAACTTGCTTCATTACTCGTGAAATTTGCATAAAAGTAACGTTTTTTAGGGTTGTCAGAGGAGATCACAGTACTGTTTTTTTTCTATACCGCATGGTAGCTTTTCATCTTTTCTTAAGTCAATGACATTTTTAACTAAACCTTGTATACTACTGTGAAGCAAAATGGAGTAGTATTTGTAAATGTTTCAACTCACAACAGAATATACACCCTGTGGTGACCAACCTCAGGCAATTGAGCGTCTTGTAGGTGGTCTTGTATCGGGGAAAAAAGCGCAGGTGCTGCTTGGCATTACTGGATCTGGGAAAACTTTTACCATGGCCAATGTCATTCAGCGAACCCAGCGCCCTACACTCATCATTGCACATAATAAAACCTTGGCCGCGCAGCTTTATCAAGAGTTTAAAGGTTTTTTTCCAAATAATGCTGTTGAATACTTTGTCTCTTACTATGACTACTACCAGCCTGAAGCCTATATTGCTAGAAGTGATACCTATATTGAAAAAGATTTTGCTATCAATGAAAAAATTGACAAGCTGCGCCTTTCTGCCACACGATCACTTTTAGAGCGAAAAGATGTGATCATCGTCGCATCAGTATCTTGCATCTATGGCTTGGGCTCACCGGAATACTATAAAGAGATGAACGTCAAGCTTTCCCGCGGCATGACCTATTCGCGAGACACGCTTCTCTTAAAGCTTGTAGACATGCAATACAAGCGTAATGACTATGACTTTTCGCGAGTCACTTTTCGTGTGCGCGGCGATGTTGTTGATATCTTTCCTGCCTATGAAGATGATCTTGGAATACGGGTTGAATTTTTTGGTAATGAAATTGAAAAGCTCTCTGAGTTTGATCCCCTCACAGGTAAATTAAAGCGTCTGATTGACTCGACAACCATTTATGCAGGTTCTCACTATGTGACCCCGCTTGATGTGAGGCAATGTGCGATGGAGACAATTCGTGAAGAGTTGAAAGAGCGCGCGGCTTTTTTTGAGTCACAAAATAAGCTCATTGAGATGCAGCGCATCCAGGAGCGCACACTTTATGATCTGGAGATGATTAAAGAAGTTGGTTTTTGTAAGGGCATCGAAAACTACTCACGTCATTTTAGCCGTAGAAAATCGGGGGCGCCACCACCTTGCTTAATTGAATATTTTCCTTCTGATTTCCTTTTGATCATCGATGAGTCGCACCAGACGATCCCACAAGTACGAGCGATGTATCATAGCGATCGTTCAAGAAAGCAGTCGCTAGTTGATTTCGGCTTTCGCTTGCCTTCTGCCTATGACAACAGACCGCTCATGTTTGAGGAGTTTTATAAACTGATCAATGATGTTGTTTATGTCTCTGCAACACCAGCTGAATGGGAAGTACAAGAGGCGCAAGGCGAATTGATTGAGCAGATTATTAGGCCTACAGGTCTTTTAGATCCTGTCATTGAAGTTAGAAAAGCCTCCACTCAAGTCGATGACTGCCTGGCTGAAATTCACGAAGAGATAAAAAAGGGTGGAAAAGTGCTTGTCACAACACTGACAAAGCGCCTTTCGGAAGAGCTGACCAACTACCTTACAGACCTGGGAATTAAAGCGCGCTATCTGCATTCTGAAGTTGAGACGTTTGAACGTGTGCAAATCATTCACGACCTACGTTTAGGTCTTTTTGATGTTCTTGTTGGAATTAATCTTTTACGCGAAGGCTTGGACATTCCTGAGGTGAGTCTAGTGGCCATTTTGGATGCTGATAAAGAGGGTTTTTTGAGAAGCGTAACTTCACTTGTGCAAACCTGTGGACGGGCTGCAAGAAATGAATGCGGGCGTGTGATTATGTATGCCGACAAAGAAACCAACGCCATCAAACATACGCTTGAAGTCACAAAAAAAAGAAGAGAAATTCAGAAACAATATAATCAAGAACAT
>JAHFTM010000022.1 GCA_023269335.1 Chlamydiia bacterium | reverse complement strand
ACAAGAAGACTCTTTTCAATTATCTCCCATATCTACCCATAAGCTGGCATTCTGCTAAAATGTGCCCTTGCATGGCTTGCTCAACATCTTGCTTACTTGCTCTAGGTTCAAGATTCAAAAGGCAATCCAAAGCATACAGCTTGAAGAAATAGCGGTGGGGAGCACCTTTTGGAGGGTTGGGGCCACTATAGCCTATTCTCTTATAATCGTTACTCCCCTGCTTGCCACCATGAGCTAGTGTTTCCAAACAAGGCACACCTTCTGAAAGCTCCAAAATAGCTGCTGGAAGATCATACAATACCCAGTGTACCCACATACCACTTTTTTTATCAGGATCATCCATAATCAAAGCAAAACTTTTTGTATTGAAAGGAGCCTCACTCCACATCAACTGCGGAGAGACATCAGCTCCATCACTTGTATATTTTGTAGGCAGCATACCAGTCTCACTAAACGCATTGCTCTTCAATGAAAACGCCATAAAATTCCCTCCTTTACAACTCATCGATTAAAAATCAGCATATACCATCTCTTTGAATACCTGAATAGCTTTGATTTTATTCTAGGAGTGCACTATGCTCCAAATTAATCTTTACCAAAGAACTAAGTGGTCTTATGCATCATACCATCGTCTCTCTCATTCTCTCTTTTTTCTTTCTGAATATCTCACCTCTTTGTGCACAGGATGCAACCACACAAAAAACAGCCACAGAACCTGCAAAGGTACCTTCTGGGGACATAAATGGTTTCGACGTAGTAAAAAAAGAACATTCTCTCTCGTTAAATGACAAAAATTTGCCTTATGAGTCGCTGACAGGTACTCTTACGCTTAAAGGAGATGATGGTAAAGAAAAAGCGAATATCTTTTTTACAGCCTACTTTCTTAAAGATGTACCCCCCGGCTCAAGGCCAATTACTTTTTGCTTTAATGGCGGTCCGGGTTCAGCGTCTCTCTGGTTACACATGGGACTACTTGGCCCTAAAAAAGTGATCATTAAAGATGCTACATACAACGCTCCTCCTGGTCGTTATGAAGACAACCCTTACACTCTTTTAGACAGCTCCGACCTTGTCTTTGTAGATCCGGTATCTACAGGTTTTAGCACAGCCGCAGAAGGCGTTGATGCCAAGCAGTTTCATGGCGTTGAAGAGGATATCACCTCGATTGCAGAATTCATTCGTCACTTCGTCACAAAATTTGATCGCTGGGGCTCACCCAAATTTTTACTTGGCGAAAGTTATGGTACGATTCGCGTTGTAGGGCTTGCTGAAAAACTCTCTGAAAAGTACTACATGAATATCAATGGCCTGGCGTTAGTCTCTGCCTGCCTTGATTTACAAGCACTCGGCTTTGATTCTAGCAATGACTTAAGCTACATCCTTACCTTGCCAAGCATAACAGCCGCAGCACAATATCATAAAAAAATAGCTCCCGATCTACAGGCAAAAAAACTGCAGGAGCTCTTAGCCGAAGTTGAAGAGTTTGCTCTTGGGGAGTATGCAAGCGCTCTTTTGATGGGTGATACCCTGCCGGAAGCTAAAAAACAGGATATAGCTGTAAAGTTAGCCCGATACACAGGCCTTAGCGCTGATTATGTCATGCAGTCTGCCTTGCGAATTCGCAGCTATCGCTACTATAAAGAGCTTTTACGAAGTGAAAATAAACTACTCGGCTGGTTTGATACTCGCATCACTGGCCTCGATCAAAATCAGGTCTCTGAATTTGCAAGCTATGATCCAAGCCTAACTGCTGTTGCTAGTAACTTTGCCTCTGCCTACCTTCAGTATGTCAATCAAGAGCTCGACTGGAAAAAAGAGCGCCCCTACTACGTTATTAATCCATCTGTTAACCCTTGGAACTGGGGATGTACGGGCTTACCTGCCGGAATGGGATATTTAAACCTTACAGATCAGCTCAAGTCAGCAATCATCAAAAATCCAGCACTCTCAGTCTTCATTGGCAGCGGCTACTACGATCTTGTTACCCCCTATTTTTCGACAGACTATACTGTTGATCATTTGCAGCTACCACCAGGACTTCAAAATAATGTCGAGAGACACTATTATGAAGCAGGTCACATGATGTACACACATCTACCATCGCTTGTCCAAATGAAAAAGGACTTGAGTGAATTTATTCAAAAGTCAAGTTAAGTAGTAAAAAATATGAGTCCTGCAATACTTGTCAGAGGTCTTTCAAAGACTTTTTTCGTCCGCGCCCCTACATCTGGCATTCTTGCAACTATCAAAAGCCTATTTTGTCCACAGATTCACGAACAAAAAGCTATTGCCAATATTTCCTTCGAGATTACACGCGGAGAGAAAATTGCTTTTATTGGTCCAAATGGTGCCGGCAAGTCTACTACAATCAAAATACTTACCGGAATTCTCTATCCATCTGATGGGCATGTAGAGGTCCTGGGGCTTATTCCTTGGCAGAAAAGAACTGCACTGGGATTTAAAATCGGAACTGTCTTCGGCCAGCGATCTCAGCTTTGGTATCATCTGCCCGCCAGCGATTCTTTCGCCCTCCTTTCTAAAATCTATGAGATTCCTCAAGCTGTCTATAAAAAACGGCTGCATGAACTCATCGACATTTTTGAACTTGAAAAGCTTCTAGCCAAGCCTGTAAGACAACTTTCTTTGGGTGAGCGCATGCGTTGTGAGCTATGTGCAAGCTTGCTTCATAAACCTGAAATTCTCTTTTTAGATGAGCCTACAATTGGTCTCGACTTGAATGCCAAATTACAAATTCGCACACTTTTAAACAGACTGTCACTTGAGCATAAAACCACGCTTTTTTTAACCTCTCACGACACTGCAGACATTGAACAAGTCTCAGAGCGCGTACTCATTCTTGATAAGGGCGAACTGATTAAAGACAGCACGATTTATGATCTTAAAAAAACATATATGAGAAAAAAAATTGTCACACTTATCACAGAAGAGGAAAAAATTTCTCTCAGCTTGCCTGGTGTACAATCGCTTACAAGCCCTCCTTTTCACTGTATCTGCGAAGTTGACCTGGCCATTCAGCCAATTGAAAAAGTCATTCAAAAGGCTTTAGAGATTGCCAATGTTAAAGATATCACCATCGAAGATCCTTCGATGGAAGAGGTTATCAGGGATTTATATGTTTCAAAAAATTAATAAGTATGCGACGCTTTTTTCTCTAACCTTTAATCAAGGGCTAAAAAATTACAAATTGCTCTTTGGGCTTTCGCTTTTCTTAATCACCTGTCTGATTATTTTTGCGCATCTTTGGAAAGTAGCCGCCATCAACACACGCTCAGAATTCAATCCTGAAACGCTTTTGTGGTACATAGCCTTTAATGAGTGGGTCTTGATTTCCATTCCAGAAATACAAAAAGACATGCAAGAAGATCTCCAGAGTGGAAAACTTGCTTACCTTTTGCCGCGTCCAATCTCTTATATCGGCGCTACATTTACTGAAGCGGCTGCACAGCTTGTCCTGCAGCTTGTCGTACTTGGATTCGTGACCTTTCTTTTTGCCTTCTTATGGACACAAAGTTTTCCACTTACCTTTTTGCAATTTGCCCTCATGCTTCTTTTAGGTCTCTTTGCCGGCATCGTGGGACTTATTTTCCAAATGCTCATTGGGCTTACGTCATTTTGGCTGCATGATGTGACACCCTCTAACTGGATTTGGGAAAAGCTACTCTTTATTTTCGGCGGCCTTATTTTACCACTTTCAGCTTATCCACTCTGGCTACAAAAATTTGCAGCATGCACTCCCTACTCTGCCATTTTAGGAGGCAGAAGCGGTCTTATTTTTGGCTTTGACCAGAGGCAAATCTTCTCAATTCTTTGTATGCTCACTGCATGGCTTCTTATCGGCATTATCGCCCTTAAGATTGCTTACAACCGAGGCCTTAAAATTCTTAACATCTCAGGTGGTTAGGCGATGGCAACGCTCAAATTTTACTTTAGTCTTTTAGGCACAAGTATACGGGCGCAGGTGTGCTTAAGAGGCGCTTTCCTGATGCAAGTTGGCCTGATGCTTGCCAATAATTTGATTTTTTTCACCATGTGGTGGTTTTTTTTCAATGCATTTACAAGTGTAGGTGGCTGGCAAGTCAAAGATATGATTGCGCTTTTAGCCATTGGTGGTGGCTCTTACGGCCTTTTACAAATTTTTTTCGGGGGAACACGTGATCTTGGAAAAATCATTGTCAACGGAAATCTTGATCCTTTCATGACGCAGCCTAAAAACATACTTTTGCATATTGCCGGATCGAAATCAGTCGCTAAAGGGTGGGGTCATATTATCACGACTGTTTTCCTCATTTTTTTCGGTAACCTCACTGATCTCAAAACAATTGGTGTGATTTGCCTCTCACTTTGTACTGGATGCCTTGTTTTTACCTCAATACGCGTCATCGCGCATAGCGTAACATTCTGGCTTGGACCGATAGAAGCTTTGTCTGAAAGGTATGCTGAATCACTTTTTCTCTTTGCGCTCTACCCAACAAACATCTACTCTGGAATTTTACAGCTCGTGATGTTCACTTTAATACCAGCCGCGGTTATTACCTATCTGCCAGTAGAGCTTATTCGTGACTTTTCATGGGAAAAAGCCTTCATTTTAGTAGCCTGTGGATTTGCCTTTAGCGCCCTGGCAGTTTTTATTTTCTACCAAGGCTTAAAGCGCTATGAGTCAGGTAACCAATTCGGGGCACGAACCTAAAATGCAAATCATCTATCTCAATGGCGCTTCAAGTAGTGGCAAAACGACCATTGCCAAAGCTCTTCAAGAGATACTTGTTTGAAGCACGAGAGAAAATGAGAGACAATCGTATAGCTGGATCAAGTCGTGCACAGCACAAAAAAGTACATACTGATGTACTTTATGATGTAGAGATAGATACAAGTGCACCACTCGTACATCTCTCCAGCACATCCTCTCCAAGATATACTAACACCAAAGAGAACTAAAATAAAAAAGAGAGACGAACACGATGAGCAAGATCGGCTTCACCGGCAGGATATACTCACAAGCCGTTTTACTAATCATTTTTTGTGATTTTAATTTTTCTAAATTCAGAATATGCACTTTATATGATAGCTTGTAGAACTATCCTGCCGGCGAAGCCGATCCTGCATATCTTGTTCTGCAGCTCTCTCTTTTTATCGTTATCTCTTTTGAGATATCTTGTTAGCGCTGCTTGGAGTAGAGCTCAGCGATCAGCTTGTATCCTTCCAGCGCATAGAGCATCAACTCATCTGATTCACCCTTTTCATTCGGATGAAATTGCTGTAACAGCTGCTGTATGCCATCAGCAAGCTCTAGATAGCGTGTGCCAAGTTTTATCTCCTGTTCGAAGCTTTTGATACCAGCCTCTTGATTGACGGGATCCAAAAGGCCCTTTGCTTTTCCAATCAACTCATCACGCAATTCTCGCTGCTCTTTTGCCGCCATTTTTCGGCTCATCTCCGTTAAAAAAGTGACCTTGCAAGCCTCTTGATGGGCTCCCAAAAAAAGATAGAGCAATAGGCAATGGATACCTGGAACATGCTGAAAAAGTTCGGTAGCTTCTTTATCTTTCAAAAACTCGATCTCTTTGGCACAAAGCATCAGCTGCGCAGGATTGGGATTTGGCTCAGTGATTTTTTGAATCAATTGCTGTTGCTTGTGAGTAAGCTTTGCATGGTTGAAAGTCTGGGATTCACTTGATTTCATCGCTTTTTTTTCCTTTGCCTTTGGCATGTCGCATCTCTCCTCTGGTAGTCAAATATACGTGATTAATTTTCTCTATAGCCTGAATGCAGAAAAAATATATATAATTTTTATTATAAAATTGAAAATGAGGCCGTTTTCTCTGACAACTGCCTCATCTGGGCTTGTAGCTTGAGTAGAATTTCTCGAGCAAAGGGAGTAAGCCTATTTTCGGTAAGAGCTGCTAATGGATACCAATGAAATTCATCTTCTGCAGTCACTCCTAAGGCATCTTTGGCACCATACACGGCATAAATTTGCCCTAAATGATGAAAAGAGGTTATGCCTTGGTGCTCATTTTTTGTAATCATGCGTGTATGAGAAAGGTTGGTGATAAGCGCACAGGACTCAAAAGTCATTCCTACTTCTTCTTGAAACTCACGAGCGAGCGTCTCTTCAGGACTTTCGCCAAATTCAACGCCACCACCTGGCAAATCTAAGAGGTTGGCATAAACACCATCGCTTCCCTTTGTGACCAGAAGAATTTTATTGTCGCGAACAGAAACGCCATAAACTCCAAGACGTGTCACCTGTTTCAATTCTTCTTTTTGCGACATACAAAACCTCAGTAAATCACTTCCACATGGCCATCTTCAAGGTGGTAGTAGCCACCAACTATCGCAAGCTTACGCTCTTCAATAGCATAAGCCAATACTTGGCTATTTTTTAGCTGCTGCACTACATATTCAACATTCATCTTTACAGCATTCGTTACTATATCACCCGGAAGATTTTTTGCCTTTTTTATGGCCGGTTCAATGAGTGCTGCAATCGATTCTATTTCACGCGTGTCTCCTTTAACAACAGCAGAAACTGCATTGCAGTTTTCATGACCAAGCACAATGAGAATTGGAGATTGAAACTGAAGAGAGGCAAATTCAATGCTATCAAGCTCAAGCGACCCCAGTACATTGCCGGCTACGCGCACAGTAAAAATATCTCCTATCCCCTGATCAAAAATGATTTCCGGCGAGACTCTTGAATCGGCACAGCCAAGCACTATTGCAAAGGGCTTCTGTCGTTCAGCCGTTTCCATACGGCGCATGAATCCCCGATTGGGATGGAGTAGTTTACCTTCCATATAACGCTTATTGCCCTCAAGCAAAAGCTTTAAAGCAACCTCGACTGAAAGTGCTTCATTTTGCGACATACGTTGCCTTGGCTTGTAAAACTTTAGAAGGGTCAATTGTAACACAAGTGGAAAAGTCTGACAATTCCTTATGCTGCTTTAGGTAAAGAGCAGTAAAAAGAAATCAAAAGCATCCCAAAGAAGAGAAGATCAATGCCAACAATAAGTCCTAATGCCCAAGCTGCAGTTCCTGGTAGGCCCGTAAAAATCAACACCGCAAGCAGGCAAGAAAGAGCGCCACTTAAAATCACCCAGAGTTTGTTTTGTGCCTTATCCAAATGAGAGGCAAGCACAAATTTGACAACCCCTTCCAAAAGAAAAAAAGCAATGAGCACCGAAGTCAGAGCAACAATTCCGATCACTGGATTTGTCAGCATGACAGCGCCGGCAAAAAGAGTCAGACAGCCCCAGAAAAGCGAAGGCCACGAGCCATGCACCCCCCAAACTTTAAAAGCTCTAAAAATTTGTGCCACGCCGCCAATAATAAACAAAATGCCAAACAATATATCAAGACCTACAGTAAAGATAACAGGGGCACAAATGGCTAGAATGCCTAAGAGAGTAAAAAGACAGCCCTCACTAAGAATGAGGCGGCGATTTTGCTTCAGTATCTTATGGCTATTTTCAAAAAAATTAGATCTCATTGTAATTCCTTAACGTTTATGTAAGCCCCTGCTCAGGCTCTATCCCATACTTATTTTTTCCTTTAGACCCAGGCATGAAAACCAGAAAGAGCGTGGGCCAAAAACTTAGTAAAAATTGCGAAAGTCGCGATAATGAATCAAGAAAATGCGGGAAAAATATCCCCATACAAATACCCACTACCCAAGGCAGTAAAATCCACCAGCCGGAAAGATTGATATCATGCAGCCTGCGCACAGCAAAAGATATGGTGCTGACACAGAAAAATAGCATCCAAATCCCTACCAAAACAGTACTGACTATAAGAATTACTGGCGAGGTCTGCATATCCACTCCCCAAAATCCTAAGATTCCAAAAGTGATGAAAAGCAATATACGACATCTACCTGAAAAAGACCACCATCTCTTCATAAATTCTTTCACGGTAACACCTCCACATGACCATCCTCAAGATGATAATAGCCGCCTGCTATCGATATTGTGTGTTTCTTCATGGCCTCCGAGATCACTTGACTATTTTTTAATTGCTGAACGATAAGTTCAACATTCATCTTCACTGCATTTTCTAGGGGATTCCCTGGAAAACCTTCTATTTTTTTTACTGCAGGTTCGATAAAAGCTGCTATTGATTCTATATCTGTTGTATCACCCTTCACAACTGCTGCAACAGCACTACATCCTTCATGACCAAGCACAACGATGATCGGTGATTGAAAATGAAGAATGGCAAATTCAATACTTTCCAACTCAAGCGGTCCCAGTGCATTACCTGCTACGCGCACAGTGAAAATATCACCTATTCCCTGATCAAAAATAATCTCAGGTGACACCCTGGAATCAGCACATCCCAGCACTATTGCAAATGGTTTTTGTCCAGGAGCTGTTTCAAAACGTCGTGAAAACCCACGATTTGGATGTAAAAGCTTGCCTTCCATGTAGCGCTTATTGCCTTCAAGGAGCTGTTTTAAGGCAAGATCTACAGAATTTCCATCTGCTTGGGCACAAGCAGATGCTAATAAAAGTAAACTCAAGAGGGCTGTGTTTACATAAAGTGCGAATTTCATTAGGTACCTCCAACTATTTTTTTAAATAATGTTTACGCAATTTTATTGCACTCATTTTCTTTTTTTACCCATGAAAAATTGTTTTAGTATTGCAGAAATTAGATTGGAGAATTAATACTGTCGACTCAAATTTTATTGTATTTTTTTAAGATCAGGTAAAAACAATGCAAATTTTAAATACAAGCTACAACTTTCTACAAGAATACTTCACCTATTCGCAAGCTCTTTTGCAAACAGCTCAAACAAAAGTCTTCAATCTTGCAAAGCAAGTAGAAGCAACTGCAAAAGAGTTGCTTCAAACGACCGTCGATTGCAAAAAAAATGTCGTTGAGTTTTTCAATAGCTTTCATCATCCACATGATGAGAGCAGGCAAACCCTTAAGAAAAAGCGCGCCCTCTTGTGTAGCAAACCATGGTCTGCGTTAAATGATGCGGCCTACTTTCAGCAAAATGAAGCATTGGAGGTACTTCTCAGAATCCATGGCGTGAACCAAAAAGAGGGAGATCCTGGGACAGAAGAGGGTACGGGCGATGAGTCAACAGCATTGCATGCTGCGGCACTCTCAGGAAATTTGGATGGCGCACAAATTTTAATAGCTCATGGCGCCAAGATAAATGCCACGGAAATGCGCGGACAATCTCCTCTGCATTGGGCTGCCCGTAGCGGACACACATCGCTTGTTCATCTTCTGTATGCTGCGGGCGCAAATATTGATCTGCCTGATTTACGTGGCAAGACAGCTTTGCGCTTAGCTGCCAAAAGAGGCCATCTAGAAACCTGCATCGCTCTCATTACTCTTGGAGCTCAGGTAAACATCCAGGATGTAAAAGGTCAGACGCCCTACTTTTGTGCCATGCTACATGGACACATACGAGTTGCAAAACATCTTTTCAATTTTGGAGCCGATGAAACTCTTGTCACTAAAGCTGGGAAAGTTGCTTCTCAAGTTATTGGACGCGCTAATTGGTTTGCCTTTATACGTTCATTTTTTGAACATAAGCTCCCTGTTGTACTTTCTTCTGCTAACCGAACCAAACTACACTCAAACTTGGTTCGGCTGCCGCTATATTGAAGATCCCTAATTGAACTGTAAGGTTTATTTCTTTATGCTTTGTAGTTAATGTGATGTACGAGTTTTAACAAATAAGGAGTACTTATGAGCGCTTCATCTTCTACCTTTTCTGCATTCTCTGCAGCCAGAAGTTCTGTAAATCCTTTAGAAAACACAAATGCCGTTCCTGCATATGACCAAACGCAAACTTTTTCACATGATCTGTGTGTCTATACCTGTCTGTTCATCCAGTATGCGCAACAAGAAGCGCTTCAGGGCTCTTTTTATGACCTCAGCTCAAAGACTCTTCTTGTACTCACTGGCTTTTGTACTCTTGTAGAAGCCCATGCACAAATCGCTCTTTGTCTATTAGCTAAAGTTGTAGATTGCATCACATTTGAAGCCTTTGAAGCCATCCACAAGCAAGCTCAAAACCCTTTAAAAGAAGCTCATCTTGCAAGAGCGTTGAGTGCCGACTGCTTTGCAGCACTCTCATCACCACATACACTTACAGAAAAATTTCTCGCCTATCACGGTCCATTAGCTTCTGAGATACGAGAAAATCGCGTGCGCTTCGATATTGATGATGCAGCTATTCAAAGAAAGCTCTCAAAAGAGAATAAAGAAGCGCAGCTTCACATGAAAAATGAGCCTGACAAGTTCTTTCAATACAAAATTGCCAGAGCCTACTTGCCACAAGCAATGCCGGAAAAAATGGTGGGGCCTTATAAAGTAGGCACCTTCTCCTATATGGGACGAAGAAACTTTATGGAAGATGAACACCTCATTTCAGCCTTTTCTCTCCATATAAATGGCCAAAAATATCCCATAGAGCTTTTTTGTGTTTTTGACGGACACGGAGGAACTGCGTGTGTCAATTTTGTAAAAAGCCATTTTCAAGAGCAACTGTGTAAAATGCTCCAGCAATTCAACCCCCAAGGTCTCACAGATAAAGGCATCTGGAATGCCTTGAAAATCACATTCGTTGAATTGAATAAGGCATTTAAAAAAGCTTTTCCCACAAAAGAAATCTCTGGAACAACTAGCTGCGCTGTGATGTTTCTTGATGGTAACATGTGGACAGCAAATGCAGGCGATACACGCGCCTTACTAGAAAACAATGGCCACTGCACGCTACTAAGTGAAGATGCTAAGCCAGGAAATGAGCGTTTTGAAAGAGCCGTCCATCGAAGAGGCGCTACTGTGAAGATGAATCAAGTCTTAAGAGTAGATGGCATTTTATCCACGGCCAGAGCTATTGGTGATCGACATGTACGGGGAGTGTCAGCGCGACCAAAAATCATCAAGAAATCTCTAAGTGAGATAGCAGAAAAAAGCCAAGTAATCATAGCCTGTGATGGCATTTTTGATGTTGCAAGCTCTCAGCAAGTTACCACAGCACTCTACAATAATAAAAATGTCGCCGTGAATACGCTTGCTAAAAATATTGTCGCTTCAAGTTTTCAAGCTGGATCAATGGATAATTTATCAACTATCGTGATTCGGTTTCCATAACCTCAAGTATCATAATATCGGCGCAAAGTGAACATATAAACTTCGCAAGAGGCAATATACCATGCAACAAACACCGATTATCGTCTGGCTTCGAAATGACTTGCGCTTGGAGGATAATCCCGCACTTTTTTATGCAGCCAAACAAATGTGTCCTGTCATCCTGCTTTATATTTACTCAGAAGATGATCAAAGGCCCTATCCCATAGGGGCAGCTGCAAAGTGGTGGCTTCACCACAGCCTAAAAGCCTTTTCAAAATCGATTGCAGAACAGTTGATTCTTCGTAAAGGCAATGTCCTTGATATCTTGTTAGAGCTCGCTGAAAAGACAAAAGCACGCGCTATTTTTTACAACAAGCGCTACAGTCCTCATGAAATCAGCCATGATGCCACCTATGGAAAAGAGCTTCTCAAAAAAGGGTTAGAGTTCAAAGCACATGATGGTAACCTTCTGATAGAGCCTTCAGAACTACTTAATCAGCAGGGAAAACCATTCCAAGTCTATACTCCCTTTTACACCGCAGCAATGAAATTTTTTGATGTAAAAGAACCCCTTAGCATCCCTAAAGAACTTCAATTTTATTCTCAAAACCTTGCAAGTCTTTCTCTCGATGCGCTTGACTTATTGCCCAAAACTGAATGGACAAAAGGCATACAAGAGGCCTGGAATCCAGGTGAAGAGGGTGCTGAAAAGGAGCTGAGCTCCTTTTGCAAAAATAATCAGGCAAGCTACGCAAAAGACCGCGATATACCCAGCGTCATGGGCACATCGAGACTATCGCCTCATCTGCATTTTGGAGAGATCTCGATCCGTAAAGTGTATGCCAAAACATGGAATAATGAAAGCTATAGACGGGAGCTTTACTTTCGTGAATTTGCTCACTCTTTGCTTTTTCACTTTCCAGAGACGCCTTCTAAGCCACTCCACGCAAGGTTTCTTCATTTCCCCTGGAAAAAAAACGAAATCTTTTTACAAGCTTGGAAAAAGGGCTTGACAGGCTACCCAATAGTTGATGCTGGCATGCGTGAACTATGGCAGACTGGGTGGATGCATAATCGTGTACGGATGATTGTAGGATCGTTTCTCGTAAAGCACCTTCTCATATCCTGGCATGAGGGCCTTAAATGGTTTTGGGATACTCTAGTGGATGCAGATCTAGCCAACAACACTTTCGGCTGGCAGTGGGTGGCAGGCTGTGGAGCTGATGCAGCTCCTTACTTTCGTATTTTCAACCCCACCTTACAAGGTGAAAAGTTTGATCCTGAAGGTCTTTACGTAAAAAAATATGTCCCTGAGCTAAGTCTTGTCCCTCCAAAGTACATCCATAAGCCTTGGAAGATGGAAGCCTCGGAATTAAAAATCTGTGGTGTAGAGCTCGGCAAAAACTACCCTCATCCGATTGTCGACCATGACAAGGCACGAGTATATGCTTTAGATTGCTTTAAGAAGCTTTCAGCTGACAGCAAGTAAAAAAGCAGAGAGCATGAAGCGCACCCAT
>JAHFTM010000186.1:3466-4301 GCA_023269335.1 Chlamydiia bacterium | reverse complement strand
GAATTTCGTATGGGGGTGCAAGAGAACAATAAATCGCATGCACCGGAGGGCCAAGGAAAAAAATCATATTGCCTCCTTTTGATGTATCGATCAGCTGCTCAATCGCTTGTTCATTTAACTGATCCAAGAACTGATCGAGCGGTTTTATGGGAGTCGTTTTTCCACCGATCACCTCTTTTGCCTGGATGCCTATATGATCTAAGCTTGCTTGTTCAAACGGAAGAGCATTCATAGGTTTTATAATATTCACTGATCGAGCTTTAATCTCTCCCATCAAAAGAGAGAAAAGTGTCTGCAGCTCTTTGCAATTAGGATCTTCTCGTCCCCTCTCATTTGCATATCTAATGAATGACTCATGTACTTTAAGAAAGGGATTTTCCTGTTCTTCAAGTGGTTGAAGAGCCACAAGAATCTCGTGTGCAAAACTACATTTGGCGTACAAATTTTTGACTGTTTCTATTTTGGCAATGGCCTGTTTTATGTAAGGAGGCACTGGCTGACGTAGATACATGAAATGCTGAGTCTCAAAAAAACGTGCGCGCGGAGTTGGTTGTATAGACACTTCCTCCCCCGCTCGAGCATGAAGTTTTCTTATGATCAGATCGAGGCAAGCGCCGTAACAAAGCCCTGTTCCCAGCATAAAATCATCATAAAAATTTCCATGACGTCCAGCAGAGACGAGTGCTAAATCAAGCCATTTTGCCGGGTTTGTGTGCTGTGCTGTGTGAAATTTCACACACATCTCATTTTGATGTTTGATTTTTCGCGCTTCTAAAGCAAGCATCTCGTAGGCATCACTTCCTTTCGCTGCGCACTGCGATACAAAGCAAGCTAA
>JAHFTM010000186.1:0-3456 GCA_023269335.1 Chlamydiia bacterium | reverse complement strand
CGAGTGTCAAAAAGGTCCCTACAGGCCTTCGGAATCTGTAGGTTCTGGAAATGCATGTGCTGGAGCTTGAGTAATAATTGAAAACAGTTCATAGAAAAAAATTCATGCAATGCTATTTTTATCTGTTCATTTGTCCCTTCACTTGCAAAGGCTTCTTCAATCTGAGCGAGTGTAAGACCTGGATTTTCTGCAAGATTTGCTAACACTTTCGCAAGTATTTCTTCTGTCTTTGCTTGCATTTTTTTTGTAAATTCCGTTACTTGGATATCTTCTTGAGGAGTAAGGACAGACATGCCTAGTTCTTGAAGAAGTGCTTGTAGTGCAGCCTGACTATCAGAAGCAATTTTTTTAACTTTCTCAGCTTGTAGATTCATGATAACTTGCATGCACTCTTTTGCCTGCGGGGTTATCTTTTGACTGCCGCTGAGTATTGTCACTTTAAGTGATGGCTTCCTCAGTAATATCTTGAATATTTCATCGTCGCAGTTACAATTATCAAGATTCAGACTTTCAAGATTTGTGAAAATTTCTATAGTCTTTTATAGCGCAGCGCTTGTGTGTGTTATGCCATGTAAATCAAGATGCTGAATGTTTTTTGCATGCATTTTCAATACGGCAAAAAGTTCGGGTGAAATCTTCGAACTATCGCTTTTAAAAGCACGTAAAATATGACTTGCAAGCTCACCTGTAGGTTTAAAAAAATGGGCTAACAAATCAGGATTAATTTCAAAGAACAACTTGAGAGGTTTTTCTCCTTTTTTCTTTTTCTCTGTAAGAGCTTCGGCTAATTTCAGCACGTTTTCTTGAGGGAACGCCTCCACAGCTTGCCGCACTTGACTCTGCCACAGTCTAAGCTCGGCTTTTGGTATACCACCAAAAGCCGCAAGCTCATTTTCCAGCGTATCTAATGTAAATTGAACAACCAGTTGCATGGAATCTTCTGGAACGATGGCTTTTTCAGCTGCTGGTTGAAGTGGTAAAGCTGAAGCTGGAACAGGTATAGGATTTGATTGCATGCAAGCTCCTTAGTAGTAAAACACGCGTATATCCTCAATTAAATTATTCGTATCATATTATATAAATAATTTCAATTACAATAGTTGTTACTAAATATTAGTATTGATGTTTATGAAAAATGTCTTTATAATTAAAAAATTAATTAAAAAATGAATAATAGGCAAAATAATGAGTACTGCTATTCCAAACACTCCTAGCTCACCTTTTGATCAACAACAGCAACTCCATTATGCCAGAGCTCAAGAAGAGGCGTCTTGCTCACCTGAATTGTTAGAAAAACTTGCTAAAAGAAAACGAACAAATGGTACTGGAGATGAGGAAGATTCATCTGCTATTGAGTCAAATAAAAGACGTCGCACTGAAGCTCTTTTTTCATCAGGTGTAAGCTCATCTTCTTCTGCTTCAACAACAGGTATTTTGCACAATGCACGTAAAGTCACGGCAGATGTTTTACTGACACTCTTAGACTGTTGCCTCCCGTTTATCCCTGTCGATGTTCTTGGAATTGTAAAAGAGTACAACGAAAGCTGGTCTACAAAACATGTGCAGATCTACATCCGTGCAAATCATGCCAAATTTAGCTGGGAAAAAGCAGGCGCTGAAGCTTTTAAAGCCTTTATCGAAAAAGAAAATATTGACCTTACAGATGTACAAGCACTTGATCTTTCAAAATTGAATTGGAAAGATCTTGTTACTGAAGAAAATGATACTCCAAGTCGCGTTGAATTTGATCCCAAATTTGCTCTCATTGAAAAACTAATGCCTCACCTAAAAAAGTTGAAACTTGACCAAGGTCAAAACCTTGTTAGGAGCCACTTAACTCCGCTGGCAATCAGATGTTTTCAACAACTTACAGAGCTTGATATCAGCCATAATGCTGATGTAAATGACGCTTTTATGAAGGAGCTTTTAGATGACGATCTCCCTCCAGGACTGCCTCCCAGAGCTATGAATTTGACAGTACTCAAGGTAACTGGCACTCAAGTTTCCATGGAGCTGATTAATCAGCTCAAAACCAAATGGCCACGCTTGACAATCATTTCATAGTATTAAGAGACGAGACTACCTGGAAGTAGATGTGGGCATTCAAGAAGCTGCATAACCTCTCCACTTGATCCTGCAAGCACCATTCCCTGGCTTTCTACGCCCATAAGCTTGGCCGGCGCAAGATTTGCGACTACTACTACCTGCTTGCCAACAAGCTCTTCTGGTTGGAAGTTTGCTCCAATACCTGCTACAATCGTTCTTTGCTCGCTGCCAAGATCTACCTGTAGGCGAAGTAACTTCTTACTTTTCGGCACACGCTCGGCACTGACGATTTTAGCAACTCGAAGGTCAAGCTTTCGCACCTCTTCAATAGTTATCTGTGGCTTTTCTACTGTTTTTTGAGCTTCAGGCTTTGCTGCTGCCCTTTTTTGTAACTTTTCAATCTCCGCTTCAATCTCTACATCTTCAACTTTTCGAAAAAGTGTCACTGGTTCTCCTATTTTCATTTGTTCTACAGGCATTGCTACAACTTCATCCCAGGTGTGTTCTGAAAGCCTTCTTTGAGAGCCTAATGTGATCATTTTCCAGATCTTTTCAGCCGTCTCGGGAACAATTGGAAGTGCTGAAAGCATCAGAAGCTTCACGCACTCTAAACAGGCATACAGTGTTGTCTGCATCATAGGACGTGTGCTTTCTTGTTTGGCATCTTTCCACGGACTTTTCAGATCAAAGTAAACATTACCTGCCTGGGCAAGTTCCATCAGACATTGGGCTGCACGACGCACTTTAAAGGCATCATAGCTTTCAGCAATCTCTTTATTTAACGCTTGAATAGTTTGTAAAAACTTTTGATCGACATCACGAAGCTCCCCCTTCTCAGGGAGTGCACTGCCCAAATTATTCTTAATGAAGACAAGCGTGCGATGAATGAAGTTACCAAACTTGCCACAAAGGTCACTATTGCACTTCGCTTGGAAGTCTTTCCAAGTAAATTCTGAATCTGATGTTTCCGGAGCATTCGCTGCTAAGTAGTAGCGGATTTGATCTGCACTGTAGCGCGTAAGAAAATCCTCTGTATCAATAAACCAACCATCTGATTTGCTAAACTGCCTACCCTCCAAATTATAAAACTCATTGGCCGGAAGCTCGTCAACAAGCTTATAGGGCTTATCTTGACCCATAGTCATCGCCGGAAAAATCACTGCATGAAAAGGAATATTATCTTTGCCGATGAAATTCACAAGCTTCGTTTTAGAATCAAGCCAGTAGTCTTTCCAGCGCTCTGGAGTCCCCTTCAGCTGTGCCCATTCTTTCGTAGCTGAAATATAGCCGATCGGTGCATCAAACCAAACGTATAAAACTTTACCTTTTGCACCTTCAAGCGGCACTGGAATGCCCCAAGAAGTGTCACGCGTAATCGCCCGTGGACGTAGCTCTTCAATATAGCTTTTA
>JAHFTM010000185.1 GCA_023269335.1 Chlamydiia bacterium | reverse complement strand
AATGAATGAAAAGGAGTTGAACCAGTCAAGATTATTGACAAATAGGGGTGCAGTTAAATCAGGTCTTGACTTTAGTATAGGAAGTAAATCACGCTCAATGCCAGCTATATTTTTTTTCAGCTGCTCGGCATCTAGTAAGTTGCGCTCTACACTTTTCCCTGAAGGGTCGCCAATCATGCCGGTGGCTCCTCCCAGGACGACAAAAGGAGTGTGGCCAAAACGTTGAAAATGGGCCAGACACATAATCCCCACCATATTGCCTACATGCAAACTATCCGAAGTAGGATCAAAGCCGCAATAGACCTTCATTGATTTTTTGGTAAGCTCTTTCAAGTCTGGACTTGTACATGCTTCAACCAAGCCTCTTTCTTCCAATGCTTCAATTATGTTTGACATAGTCAGTAGTTCCTTTTTCCTTCAATAATGAAGCATAAGTCTACCAGCTAAAGGATCGTAAGGAAATAACTTTTACAGTTCTAGAAGGAAAAAATCGTCAAAAGATGAATCGATTTTTTCCTCCTCTACAACTGTAAAGTTTATTTCCTGACAATCGCTAAAAGGGATTCTGCTCATCAATAAAAATTGTTTTAAGATCAAAGCGCTCTTCAAGATCTACTTTTAACAACTTCACGCCAATTTTTTCTGTAGCTGAATGACCAAGCGCAAAGAAGTTAACCTTCTCTTCAAAAGCTGCATGCCAAATAGGTTCATCAAAGCTTCCTGTAACGTAAGCGTCAACCCCAGCTTGACTTGCTTCATAAATGAGTTTGTGCGCCCCTCCTGAAACTATAGCGCATGATGAAACCATTTCCTTGCCACCTAAAGCAATATGTGCTTTTTGACCATAAAATTTCTCTAGTTTTTTTTGAAATTCAACCCTTGAACACGCCTTAAAAACAGCTTTTACCCCAAGAGCTTTACCTTGATAAATGCCAAAAGGAGCAAGTTTTTTAAAACCAAGCGCGCGTGCAGCACCCCAGTTGTTGCCAAATTTTACGTGCGCATCAAGCGGTAAATGATAAGCAACAAGTGAAATATTATGCATAAGTAGCAGCTTCAGCTTCTCTCTCAAAGTGCCACAAATACTCATTTCTTTGCTATTTTGCTTAAAAAAGAGGCCATGATGCACTACAAGCACATCTACCTTTTTATTACAGGCTACTTCAATTACATTCAGCGATGCGCTTACCGCCACTGCCATACGTCTGATTTTTGCCTTTCCTTGAACTTGTAAACCATTGACAGCCACATCTTCAAACTTGTCAATTTGTAAAAGTTCATTGAGATAGCTTGAAAAATTCTTGAGATTGCAACCCATACTGAGTACACTCACGTTTATCATTGAAAAGGTTCATTATGCAACAGTCGGAAATTAAAAAGCGAATAGGAGAAAGGGCAGCCATGCTCGTTGAAAGCGGCATGACTATCGGCCTTGGCACAGGAACAACAGCTACTGCCTTTATCCAAAGCCTGGCAGAACGCAACAAGCTAAAGAACTTGAATATCACCTGCGTGGCCACTTCAGTTGAATCTGAACGACTTGCTCTTTCACTTGGACTTTGTTGTGTGTCGATCGATTCTGTAGCTGAAATTGATGCTACTTTTGATGGAGCCGACGAAGTTGACGAAAAAAGGCGCTTGATTAAAGGTGCTGGAGGAGCGCTCCTTCGCGAAAAAATTTTAGCTACTGCAAGTGATAAGCTTGTAGTGATGGTCGATGAACAAAAACTTGTCAAACATCTTGGAAAAGCAAAACTTCCAGTAGAAGTAATCCCTTTTGGTCATCGATTTACAATGGCAAATCTTATTGCACTTGGTTTTACAAAAATCGAGCTAAGGCAAAATAGTGATGGATCAACCTTTGTCACTGACAACCACAATTTCATTTATGACATCTATTATAACCAACTATTCGCAGAACCAGAAAAAGAAAATGAAAAAATCTGCAAAATTCCGGGGGTCGTCGAAACTGGATTTTTCTTTGACTTTACAGGACCTATCGTTGTAGGAAGAGCTGACGGCAGCGTTGTCCTTATGTAAATTATCTTTTGCTTTAATAATTAAATATTTTAGCATGTGATCGTAAACTGCGCTCTTTTTTAACTTTTACTAAAGAAGGTCTTCCATGAAAAAAATTTTCCGCCACTGCTCAATTCTTGCTCTTGGCTTTGTAAGCTTATGTTTCACAGGTCACGCAAATGATACGCAATCGATACCTCAAACCCCAAAAGTAATGCTGACAAAATGTAAAGAAAGCGCTATTTTTGCGCAGGCCTCCAATGTCTCCAAATCCCACATTATTGCTCCGAATGCACACGTACCTTTTGACACTCTCAATGCCTTGAAAGGAGGAATTACATACCACAAATCAAAAGGTGAATTTACCGTTCATGAAAGTGGCCTTTACATGGTTTCATACTTTGTGATCTCAGCACCCGTAGCGCTTCTTACCACTCCTACAGAGACTATTCAACAATTTGGAGTGAAGGTAAACGGCCACTTACTACCTACTACAGTAGTTGGCTACAGGCCACAAATTCTCGCAGGCTTCTTACAGCAAGAGCATCAGAGAAGAGCAGCAATTCGATTCGCATCAATAGGTGTGGGCGCAACCTTACTGACTCTTACTCCTACAATTATTCACCTAAAGAAAAAAAATAGAGTACGCCTGGTAAATACTTCTCAGATCTCAGTCACTGTAGGCTCACCTACAATCACTCCTTCTGGCTCTGCAAGTGTAGCGTTCTTTTTACAAAAGATGTGAAGATAACGTAACTCATCTTTCAGTGAATTAAAAACCCGTTGGCTACCAATTTATGTGACAAGATTGGTAGTCAGATTATGCCGAAATAAATTTTGATTTGAACTACTAGAACGTTTACTCCAGCTGAATTGCTGAAACAAATGTATCCTTTATCTTTGGCTTAAAGTAGCTTTTTGCAAAGGCTACTGTTGTGATCACAAGTAAGAAAGGATAGAGCGCGCCTGTAGCGTAAGAGATAAGCGTTGCTAGACTTTCAAAGCCTATTAATGACATCAAAAAACTGATGAAGACAGAAATGAACAGGCACGTTTTGTGATCCAGTTTCTCTTTGAAAATGCTGTTTCTTAGATAGTCTGAAAAAACTAAACAAAGAGCCATCGATGTTGATAACACACTCAAGGTGATAATCACAAAAATAAGGATTTGAAATTTCTCGTCAAACATAGCTCTACCAACATGAGCAAGAAGCTGATCTCGAGAAACTTTAGATAAAATTTCTGCATTGACTTGTCCCACTGTAATCATGCCTACATAGATCACTGACAACAAGACAATAGCGATAATGCAGGCATTGAACACAAATTTGATGCTGAACGTATCTTTCTGCTTTTCTTTGATCAGCGAGATGACTGCCGAAGCGAAGAAGATGGCAGCAATAAAATCCATCGTGTTATAGCCAGCTAAAAAGGAAGAGTAAAAATCACTCCAATTTGAATTGGGAGAACCTGACCATTGAATATCATTTTGGACAATTGAAAAGATCAAAAAGAAAAGAGCAAAAATGAGTACTGGAGTAATGAAATTACCCAAAATTCCGAGAATCTGATTTTTTCGGTAGGTCAACAAATAAACAACAGCACTGTACAAAGCACTATAGACCCAGACAGGAATATCAAGACCAGTCTGACAAGAAAATGCCCCATAAGCCAAAAGATTACAACGCGGCCCTGATCCTAAAGGAATCCAAAAGAGAAGAAGAGCAAAAATAAGCAGCTGGCCAACTTTTTTACCCCATACGCTGAGATACTGTTCGTGATTACCATTAAAGCGTAAGGCAATGACAATACCATAAAAGGGAAGTAAGACACCTGAAAGAATGAAACCAATTGAGGAATAGGCAGTCGATGAGGTTTCGATTCCAATCCAAAGTGGAAATGTAAGGTTGCCGCCACCAAAAAACATAGAGAAAATAGCCATACCGACAAGAAAAACCTGTAACCGCTCTTTTATACTCATAGGAACTATACCTCACCAAAGTAAGCATAAATTATAGCAGAAACAACCCTATTGTATCAATCTTTTTATTGACAACTTGAAAGCAGCATCTTAAATCTATAATCATTCAAAATTAACATTTGCAAATATATTTCATACCATATAGAATAGCGGCAATATTTAATTTAATACTAAAACAGGTAAAACTAATTATGTCAGGTATTACTCCACGACTCAGTCCGTCAAACAGCTCTTCAGATCAAGCATATGCGATCAATAAAACTGCATCAGAACCAAATAGCCCATCAAGTTCTAGCAGCGAATTAGATTTCGATAGTGATTGCTTGGGAACTTCCTCTTCAGATAT
>JAHFTM010000184.1 GCA_023269335.1 Chlamydiia bacterium | reverse complement strand
ATCTATATTAAAATTATTATTTGTTATTTTGAGATAAAATAGCACTAGGAATCTTACCATTTAACAGTGCTAATTCTGTGCTGCTGAGTTCGCGAATCATGGGATCAAGTGCTTTGAGCATTGCAGAGTCATTCGCAAAAGCCTCTTTTGGAATTTTCTGAAGTAAATTGAGTGCCACAGTCTTCCACTTATTTTCTACTGCAGTTAAAAGACAACTACGATATTGTGAGCTATCAGAAAGCAAAGAACCCATCTTACTGCTTATTCTGTTCGCCAGATCTTCATTTTTACTCTTTATAGCACTCTGAAGTAGACTTAGCCAACCATCAGAGCTCAACAGGTCGGGATTCATTTTTTCAATGAGATCTAGCGCACTTGATACAGCAAACGACACCTGACTTTCGATTGCTTTTGTAAGTACCTCTACGATTCTTTTTTCTATCTTCAAGCGAATTTCTGGATCTGCGAAAGCAATTTCTCCTAATTCAGAAATCAAATTTCTTGCCGCTAGCTGTCCCTTGTCTATTTGAGTAAGAATAACCTGTAATTTCTCGTAGAGTGCCTCTTCAGGGAAAAGAAATGGAAAAAGTTGAATTGCACCTGCTCTCTGAAGATTTTCGAACTGCTCTCGATGAGCCTTGATTATTTCCGGCGTTAAGTGTGCTACAATACCACCAGGTAGTTTCAGCTCTTCTAATTGCCTATCCTCTGGCAAATCAAAAAAATGAGAGAACGCCTCTTCAATATTTCCTGCAGCTAAGCAACTTTCTACATACTGTTCTGATCGCTCATTGAGTACCTCCTCAATGTCATCTGCTCCAATACCTGGTAATGCTTCTAGCGCAGCATGTTGCTCTTCTGTGAGTCGAAAAAAAATCGTCGAGAGCTCACTTTTTTTTGCATCTAAAGACAGCTTAGAAAAAAAAGTAAAAGCTTCCTCAACTCCCCCATTTTCAAGCGCTTCATTCATTAGGTGTTTGAGCTCGGCATCATTCAAAACGCTTGGCTGAAATTTACTGACAAGCAGTGCTGACTCTTGCAACTTACTATTTGTACTATCGGTAAGACTTTTGATTTTTTTAGAAAGGAATCTATCAACTGCGCTCTTTAAACTATCTGGAAACGTGTTGTGTAGTCCGCGCAGAAATTCTGTGATATCTGTAAGTTTTGCAGTGGTTGTTTTCCCTTTTGATACTGACTTTCCACCCCCAAAAAGCTCACTCCATGTTAGCTTGCGGCAAGTAAGTACCTTTCTACCACCATCATCGACTAAAACAAGTCGATATCTAAAAAAAGGCCTTCCTTCGTTAAGCGCATTCAGCTTCTTTTCTAATTTCTGAATTGAATCCCCATTGATAGGCTCATCAGCTGAACCTGGAAGTCTAATAAAGTCACTCATAATAAAGCCTTTAGATATCTTTTTATCCCTATCTTTAATATACTAATAAAATATTTAATTTACAACATTTATATACCTGTAAAAAAGAGGGAAAATATGAAGACAGAAGTCTAATTTTTTGTTATACTATCTGCCATTATTATGAATAGTTACCTTTTTTTTACACATACCCTTGTACTGCTTTCATTTCTTCTTTTTGCTCTCTATTTGGGAAAAGAGGCGCTGATGCTTTTTGTCTCTACATGCACTCTTTTTGCAAATTTTTTTGTCACCAAAGAGATCCTGCTTTTTGGCTTTGAAGTGACTGCAAGCGATGTCTATACTATCGGCGCCATGCTCGCCTTTAACTCAATACAAGAATATTTTGGTAAAAGCGTTGCACAAAAGGCACTCTGGATCAGTTTTTTTGTACTACTTTTTGGCGCTGCCTCCTCCTTTTTACACCTTGACTACGAACCAAGCCCCCATGATCGTATACATCCAAGCTATGCAGCTATTTTAAGCCCAGCACCGCGATTGGCACTTGCCTCACTTGCCACCTTTTTTATCACCCAGTACCTCGACATCCACCTATTTTCTTTCTTCAAGCAGAAGCTTGCACTCCCCTTTTTCATGCGTGCAGGTATCTCGTGTGCCTGCGTGATGGTAGCTGATACAACGCTCTTCTCATTTTTAGGCCTTTATGGCCTTGTACACTCCCTTTTTGATATTGTGATCATCAGTCTTGCTATCAAACTTTTCATCACCGCTATCACCTCACCTTTTTTGGCCTTTTCTCAACTCATTTTACATAAAAAAGCAGCAACATGACACAACCTGCCTTCCAGTTTGAAATTCTTCACAGATCAAAAAAATCGCGGGCTCGCGTTGGCAAAATCCACACTCCTCATGGTATTATCGACACGCCAAGTTTTGTAGCTGTAGGAACAAATAGCACGATCAAAGCCCTCGATAGCGTCACTGTAGATGCGCTTGGCGTGCAGCTTCTTTTCTGTAACACCTACCACCTCATGCTCCAACCAGGAACAGAGGTTGTCAAAGCTTGCGGTGGCCTTCATAAGTTCATGAACCGCAAACAGCCCATTATCACCGATTCCGGCGGCTTTCAGGTGTTTAGCCTAGCCTATGGCTCTGTAGCCTCAGAGTTGAAAAGCAGCGGTCAAAAACAGACAAACAACTCTGTTTTAAAAATCAGCGAAGAGGGAGTGCTTTTTAGATCGTATCGCGATGGAGCAAAAATCTTACTCACCCCTGAAACTTCAGTACAGGCACAAAAAGATTTTGGCGCGGACATCATCATCCCCTTCGATGAGCTGCCGCCTTACCATATTAACGAACGTGAACTGAGAGAGTCGCTTGACCGCACGCACCGCTGGGAAAAAAGATCCCTCGACGCCCACCTCCAAAACCCACAAGGACAGGCTATGTACGCGGTCATCCACGGTGGCGTTGATCGCGAGCTTAGAAAAATAAGCTGTGACTATCTTGCAAGCCTTGCTTTTGATGGTTATGCCATCGGTGGCAGCGTAGGAAAGACGCGCGAAGAAATGCTCTTGCTCATCGCTGATGTGACGCCTGCACTTCCAACTGAAGCACCCATTCATCTGCTTGGTATTGGCGATCTTCCTTCCATTGCAGGCACCATCCCTCATGGCATTGACACCTTTGATAGCTCTTTTCCTACAAAAGCAGCCCGCCACGGGCACTTGTATACGAAAAAAGGCGTTGTGCGCATTAAGCAGTCTCTCTATGCAAAAGAGATGTTACCCATTGATGAGACTTGCCTTTGTACCACTTGTAAGCACTACTCACGCGCCTACCTTCATCATCTGTATAAAGCAAGCGAGCTCATCTTCTACACCCTGGCCACCATCCATAATATCCACTATATGGTTGAGCTGATGCAAGAGTATCGCACAAAAATTATGAACGACGAAATATGAGATGTGATTGATGAAAAGAGACTTTACAGCTACCTGCCATATCATTTGTGATGACAAAGTACTTCTAATTTATCATAAAAAACTTAAGAAATGGTTACCTCCAGGAGGTCACATGGAGGCAGATGAAACCCCGACAGAGGCTGCAAAACGTGAAGTATTTGAAGAGACTGGTCTGCACGTTGAACTCATAAGTCAAGAAAACATCACCATTTCATACCAGAACGCAAAAAGCATTGAACGGCCCTATCTGTGCCTTTTGGAAGAGATTCCTGCCTATGGAGATACTCCAGCCCATCAACATATCGATTTTATTTTTTTAGGCTATCCGGTAGGCGGAGCAAAACAGGCAAACTATGATGAAGTGGACGATATACGTTGGTTTACTTTAGATGAGGTACAAAAACTGAAAAGTGATATTGATATTTTTGCAGATACACAAGAAATAATTCAGCACATCTTTTCAACTAATGAACGACAGATAGCCACTTTGATTAATGCACTTAAATGATGCTAATGTCTGTATTCTCTTAAAAAATGTCTAAGATTTGTATTGCTAAATGCTTTCAGAATCAGCATATTGAACTTATTTTTAGTAAATATTCTTAGTAAAAATCAATGAAAAAAAATGCCATCTTCATAGCTGCTACGGACCAAAATGTTGGAAAAACAACGCTTTGCCTTGGCATTCTTTCTGGCCTTCAAAAGCGTTTTTCTTCCATTGGCTTTATCAAACCTGTAGGTCAGCGCCACGTGCGCATTGATGAGCAGATACTTGCCGATAAAGACGTACAGCTGTTTAAAGAGCACTTCAAACTCACTTCTAGCTATTCATCCATGAGCCCTGTGCTTTGCCCTGCAGGCTTTACGCGCGATTATCTCGATAATAAAATCAATCAAAGTGAGCTGTTACAAAAAGTGTGCTCCTCTTTTCAGACAATAGCTCAGGAGCACCCTTACGTACTTGTAGAGGGCACTGGCCATGTAGGCGTAGGCTCCATTTTCAACCTGAATAATGCCACTGTAGCCAAAGCGCTAGACTTGGATATGGTCATCATT
>JAHFTM010000183.1 GCA_023269335.1 Chlamydiia bacterium | reverse complement strand
AAGCATAGCCGGAACGCTTCTCGAACTAGTCGTTTAAAGCGATTGCGAACGACTGCTTTACCAAATTTTTTTGTAATGATGACACCAAGACGAACGTGCGTTTGGCCTACCTGAGACTGCCCCGTTTTTCGCCACTGGATAATGACATACTTCCCATAAAAAGTTTGCCCCTTATTAAGAAGGTGCAAAAACTCTCTACGTTTTAAAAGACGTGATGTCTTGGGGAATGAAAATTCAGGCATTAGAGACTGAATTAGGCTGAAAGACGCTTGCGACCTTGGCGACGGCGGCGAGCTATGATCTTACGACCATGTCTTGTCTTCATACGTGCACGGAAACCACATTTTGCCTGTCTTCGTTTCTTGCTTGGTTGGTATGTGCGCTTGACCATAAGAATAACCTCTGTAAAAAATTTGCAACCATCATACAAAACAGAGATGAATTTATGCAATAAAAAGGTTAAAAGTGCCTGCTAAAAATGAACATCGCTCCAGTCGGGCTTAAACCCTAGTTGCATATGTTCACCTCGTACACATCCTACTGCTTGATCTGCTAAAGACTTGGCTGGGTTAAACGTATTTAAATCAATCACAAGATCGACTTTTATAGCATCAAAACCAACTGGCTGGGTAGCTGGGGGCTTAATTACAACAAGCGGCTGGGTTGCAGTGATCCGTAACCGATTATTTTCAACTCGCAGCTCATACCTGTTCTGTAACGCCTCTGGAGGTATATTCAAAGCCCTAAGTCCAGCTATAGTCACTTGATCTAACTGATTACTGCTTCCACCCATGGCTAAGTAGCCACTCTCCATGTAGTTAGCTTGCAACCTTTCCATCATGCTTGTATTCAACCCAAAAATTCTTTGTGTCATCAGATCTTGAACCTGATATCTTAACAGCTCTTTTTCTTGCGGCTTCAATTGAGGTATAATAGACTCAAGCTGCTGCCTAAACAGCCGATTACAAAACGCAACAAATGTCTTCTCGGGAATCCTCCCCCTGTTTGCGTTATATAACTGCTCATTTACTTTTTGTCCTGCAAGTTCAAAATTAGAGCGATTGTAATCCAAAATAAACTGTGGAGACACCTCTTCCCCAATGCTCTTACCTACTTTAGTTTGCCAATCTTTTTGCAAAGAACTCTCTCTTTCTTCTAATCTAAAAGCGGCAGCAGTGTCTAAAGGTATTCTTCGAGCCACGTTCAGTACTTCACTGATCACGCCTTTTAAAATCGTCTCTCGAGCGATATTTGGATTCAATCGGCATCTTTTAGCTACTTCTTCTTCAATTGCAATTTTATACTTGGCAATTGGTGATTCTAGTGCTTCAAATTTTGTGCTTATAGCTCTTAACTCTGCCATCATTATTGGCTGTTGAACCGCACCATCAACAGCTGTTTGGATCGCGGTAAATTTTTCAAGCACTTCAGAGCTTTTGACCAACTTAGCTACAACAAGATCCAGCATATTTGCAATCGCTGTGAGCTTCTGAGCTTGAACTGCTTGCTGAACCCCAGACTGACCTGCTTCCTGAAGATGGGAAGTAATAGTTGCCATATCAGCAAATATATAGTTTGGATCTTGCTCAATTCCTTCAAGCTGTGCCTTCACTTTCCTCAGCTCTGCTTTAACTTCAACATTCAGGCTATCTTTAGCAAGCATACGATCTACAGCTGCCACTAGCTCCTTACATTTGGCCTGCACTTCAGTAAGTTTATGAGAAGCTTCCCCCAGCTTTTGTAAAGTTGCTTGATACTTCATGTTATTGGCTTGAGCTGGCTTAATAGTCGAAAACGCCTCGAAAATCTGATGCAATAGACCCTTAGCATTGATTGGCTGCTTTGGCACACTCACTATCTGGTAGTCATCGGCAATTTCAGCTCCCTGTGGACTTTCAGAGCCTCCTTTAGGCACCCGCTGAGAAGATGGACTTACTGCCGTCGACAGACACGCACGCGCAAAAACATCTACTAGTGATGGCCCCGTGCCGTGCGAGGCCTTTGTAATCTTAATCTGCGCTCCACCTGGAAGCTGAAGAGGCTTTATTTGAGGGGCAGGCGCGGCGGAGGAAGAGGAAGAGGGACTTACACCTCCTGATGGACCTGCTGCACCTGTCGCTTGTCGCTTAGGCGGCGGTATTGCTGGCATTGCCATAGTACACCTTCTTCGATAATAGACACACTATACGTATTATAAACTAAAAATTTTAATTTATACCATTTTTTTCTATTTTATTTGATTTTTCCGAAAAAAATTGCAAAGAATCCAACAAGCCCGTAGAATGGTGCCCATTATTGTGAGGAATTTCCATGAAAGTTCGTGCATCTGTTAAAGCTGACCCATCAAAAGGTGACGTGCTTGTTCGTCGCCGCGGACGTCTGTATGTGATCAATAAAAAAGATCCAACGAGAAAGCAGCGTCAAAAGGGACCAGCGCGTAAAAGTTAAGAAAAAAGTTATTTAAGGTTATGTAAGGTATTATGGCTAAAACATCAGTTGTTGAAAGACAAAAAAAACGTGAAATCCTTGTCAAACGACACTTCGAAAAGCGTCAAGAGCTGAAGAAAAACTCTGTTGACATGAAGCTTTCTGAAGAAGAAAGACAAGCGGCACGTGTAGCTCTCAATAAAATGCCGAGAGATACATCCCCTGTTCGCCTACGAAATCGCTGCCAACTTACTGGTAGACCTCGTGGTTGCTACAGAAAATTCAAAATCTCCAGATTATGCTTCCGTGAAATGGCGCTCTTTGGCCTTATTCCAGGTGTGACTAAAGCAAGCTGGTAAAACAGTTGTTGCCTCAATCTAAAGAGATCTTTTCAAGCCCTAGAAGGAAACTTCTAGGGCTTTTTTTATGATAGCCACCTCTTACTTTCGTTCGAGATAAGCAACTACTTCCGGAAGAGATGCTAACTTCTGCCACTCAGCCATACCCGTATACCACACATAGGTCTCACCGACGATTTCTCGCTTATCATAGCTTCCTTGAATCAATAAAAACGAAACAGGTCCCTGCTGCGTAAAGCTTTTATCAAGATAGTACCATTCTTTATCTGCAAAAGCAGGTATCTTGATTTCCAAAGTTATCTGTGCCTCTTTCTGCTCTTTATTTCTTTTCTGCCTTGCACGTTCATTATCAACTATTTTTTGCCTATACTTGGCAATATCTTCTTGACTTGGCAAAAAAAAGATTACTAATAAGCCAATCCAGCCAAATAACAATCCTACGAAAAACCACAAGGTTGGATTTCGATCACGTTTATAGGCTATATATGAAGTCAAAGCCCCAGTCAAAATCCCACCCAAGATTTTAATTAATATTTCAGTCTTCACGTTTCTTAGTCCCTTATGCTCACGTACAATAAACTTTCCCTACGACCCTTAAAACTTCTTGTACTGGATGTACTTAATTTTATAGAATTAAGAGACAAACAGTATACCTCAAACCGGGCAATACCATGGAAGCAAAAAAAGTTGATACTAAAGAATTTGAACTGCCCGAGACCATCTTCGTGCGCGATATCGAAAATAGAGTTTTTCAAGGTATCTGCCTTGAGTGTTTGTCTAAAATCTTAGGTATCTCCCCTATTGAAGGTAGCTTCATCGACAACATTCTTGGTCGAGGCGAGAGTGTAAAGGGCATCCATGCAGAGCAAGACCCTAAGACGCAAACGATCAGTATCAGAGTAGAAGTCAACATTGCTTATGGCGTATCAATTCCTGAAAAAGCTGAAGAAATTCAAACAAAAATTACCGAAGATGTCACTAAAATGACAGGCCTACATGTGGCCCAAGTACATGTGGTCTTTAAAGATCTGATTTCTACGCAAGCCCCTAAAAAAGCTATTGCTAAAGAAGCAGATGTCAAGCCTCCGCAAGCTGCAACACTCGCAGAAGAATACTCGGATGTGTTTTAAACCATGAAAACTGCGCTATTTTTTCAACTTCTGCTCAACTTATTTTTTGCCTTAATACTCCTTTGCCTGGGCCTTTTCTTACTTTTGCTAACACCTTTTAAAGCACAGCTTGAGCCTATACTTGGACTACTTGTCTCCTATCCCAGTCAACATCCATGGGTCATTCCATTTATTGCTATTGCCTTTTGTCTTTTTGGCCTCAGTCTTTTTTCTTGGACAAGCTCTCTTTTGAAAAGGGGTCATTACGAAACAGTGACTGGCACCATGAGGCTGTGGGTAGAAGAGGGCGTTTTTGATAAAGAGCTACGAAGCTACTGGGGAACCAAATTTCAGGATCCCGCTCTCTCTTGACGCGCATTCATCCGCAAAAACAAGCTTCACATAGTAGCAGAGCTTCCGCTGCAAGAAGATGACAAAGCAAAAGAAAAGCTTCTTGAAGAGCTTCGTGAAGAGATACGCTTACAGCTGCAAAAAAATCTTGG
>JAHFTM010000021.1:8594-12932 GCA_023269335.1 Chlamydiia bacterium | reverse complement strand
TGTGTGCTCATTGTTTCAACATAAGTTGACCAAAGATCTTGCTCGGTTCTACCTTGACGGATTGAAGAGATCAACTCACGCTTAATTGTGCGAGGATCTTTTTTCGGAGTCAACTTGCGGATAACTTCTTTGTCACCAATAGCACGTGCCATGTGAAGGATGCGGTCGATATCATTTTTTGTAAGAACGATTTGATCTTTTTTCTTGCGAGATCCACGAGCTGCGCGCTGCTTTGGAGCAACTGTAACAGGTTTTGTTGTGTTAATAATGAAAGTTCTGATCATTTCCAGAAGCTGTTCTGGTTGCTGGTGCTTCATTTTTCTTAATGTAAAATGGTGCATATAGCCATCGGGCATTGGCAGATAATGACACAGGTCATTTTCTTTTTTTCCACCAATTTTTTTGATAGCATTGGCAATCACTTCTTCGAGCTGACGGCTTGCGGTAGAAACCATTTCGCCCTGCTTTTGATTGTTTTGTGTGAAAGTCATTTTATTGTCCTTTTGTTCTACAGTTTTTGTAAGTCTTCTAGCTCGGAATTGTTACAAAACAAGCCAGCATTATGGAAATATCGTTCTTAGATAACAAACTTGTTGTGATTAGTCAACTAATTTGTCTTCTTCTTTTCATAAAATTGCGTCATTTCGTTCGAAAAGTGGCATATAACATACTTGAATTTATGCATTACAATGTTAAACAATTGAGTTATTGCTTTAATTGAAAATAGGATCCTTCAGTATGTTGTCAGCTTCTTTTTGTAAACTTTTATACCTCAATTTTAAGAGGTGTTTTGATTAATATAAATATTATTTAAATCAATTTTAGGAATAGAATAACATTGATTTTAAAAATTGGAGATAGTCTATTTTCTTTTTATATTTATGTCGACATATTTCTGTTGATTAGAAGAAGATGTTACAGTAATATTTTTGGACAAACAGGTACAGGATGGAGATTTACAATGAAGCGGCACCTTTTCTTACTTTTTTGTGCTCTTTTCTTTTCGGCTTGTAAAGCTGAAAGAGAACCCAAAGAAGATAAGCTCAGGCAATGGATGAGCGACAATGGCAAAAAAAAGATACTTTGCACCACAGCTATGGTTTCAAGCCTGGTTGAGCGAGTTGGAGGCACAGCAATTGAGTGTTTAACACTCATTCAAGGTGAGCACGATCCTCACTCATACCAACTTGTCAAAGGTGATGATGAGAAAATTGCCCGTGCAGACCTTATTTTCTTTAGCGGCCTTGGTCTTGAACATGGTCCCAGTCTTGCCTACCATTTGCAAAATAGCTCTAAAGCCTATTCGCTAGGGGCCTATATTTTAAAAACAGCTCCTCAAAACATCATCTACATAGATAACACCATTGATCCACACGTTTGGATGGATGTTTCGCTTTGGAGTCAAACAATACCATCCATTGTCGAAACGCTGAACACACTACTACCCGAATGTAAAGATGATATAAAGAATAACGCAAAAGTGTTGATTGCCGAGATGAAAAATGTGCATGAGATGCTGAAAAATGAGCTGCATTCAATTCCAAAAGAGCGGCGCTACCTTGTAACGACGCATGATGCCTTTAACTACTTTACTCGAGCCTATCTTGCAGAAGATGAGGAAGTGCGCGATGGCACTTGGCGCACGCGCTTTCAAGCACCTGAAGGGCTTGCCCCAGATAGTCAATTAAGCACCCTGGATATCCATCGATTAGCAGAATACATCATGCAACATGGTGTCCGATCTATTTTTTCAGAATCGAATGTGAGTCGCGATTCTCTGAAAAAACTAGTTGATGCCTGCAAAGAGAAAGGCTATGTTACAACCATTGCCAAAGAGCCTCTTTATGCCGATGCACTAGGTCCCTTTAAAGCCGCGGGCTCTTATCTAATGATGATGGAATATGATGCGCAGGTCATAGTAAGAGGGTTAAAAGAATAGAACTTATGAAAGATGTTGCTTTACATGTGTCGAACCTCACGGTGCACTACGATAAAATTCCGGTGTTGTGGGATATCAACCTTGATGTACCACACGGAAAATTGGTAGGAATTTTAGGTCCGAACGGCGCAGGTAAAAGCACCTTCATAAAGGCTTTACTTGGCCTTATCAAGCCAGTTTCAGGCTCAGTATTTTTCCTAAAAAAGCGGCTGCGTGAAATAAAAGGAAAGATTGCTTATGTTCCTCAAAAGGAAGCCGTTGATTGGGACTTTCCAATCACCGTTATCGAACTTGTCCTCATGGGTCGCTATCCACAGCGTGGCCTCTTTAGGTGGATGAAAAAAGAAGATATTACTTCTGCTCATGAAGCGCTGGACCTTGTTGGTATGAAAGAGTATATGCATCGCCAAATCAATGAGCTTTCAGGAGGCCAGCAGCAGCGTGCATTTTTGGCTCGAGCACTTCTTCAGGACGCTGATATCTATTTCCTTGATGAGCCTCTTTCAGGAGTAGATCATACTAGCGAAGAGATCATTATGCGCATTTTAAAAAATATGGCTCAAAGTGGTAAGACAATTTTCATGGTGCATCACGATCTAAATAATGTAGAAGAGTACTTTGATTGGATTGTGCTTTTGAATGTCCGCTTAATTGGTGCTGGGCCTAAGGCTGAGATTTTCAAACGCGATCTTATGCAAGCTGCCTACGGTAAGAATTTTTTACTTTTTGATGAAACAGTTAAAATTTCAAAGGATCGCGCATCAGGTGTTATTTAGACTGCAAGAGTACTTTCAAGATAGTGTTTTACAAGCTCCGACAATAGGCTCTATGCTGATGTGTCTCATTGCAGCGCTCATCGGCACCTTTGTTGTCTTGCGCGCAAAGTCTTTGATTGGTGAGACACTCTCGCATGCCTGCTATCCAGGCGTGATTATTGCCCTTCTTTTAGAACATTATTTCTTCCAAGATGCAGGCCATGAGATTACTATACTTTTGTCAGTACTCATAGGAGCCACAATTTCTTCGCTTTTGGGTATGTATTTGATCGACCTTTTGGAAAAGCGCTTTGCTGTAAAAAGTGATTCTGCGCTTTCTTTTGTGCTCTCTGCGTTTTTTGGCATCGGGATCACTCTTTTATCTGCCCTGCAGCAAGACCACCCTGCTCTTTACAAAGAACTGCAAGCTTATTTATTTGGACAAGCTGCTACTATGCGAACCATTCACGTTGTTATCTATGCGTGTTTTGCTGTGGTAATTATTTTTTTTATTGTTCTTTTTTTTCGCGATATTCAAGCAGTGCTTTTTGATCCGGTATTTAGTGAAGTTTCAGGAATAAAGCGTAAAAGAGTTGAAATGCTTTTATTTTGCTGTCTTGTGGCAAGCGTGGTGATCGGCATTCGCACTTGCGGGATTGTCTTGATGTCAGCGATGCTGATTTTTCCAGCTGTGTCAGCCCGTTTTTTTACCCATAGGCTTTCTACGCTTCTTGTGCTAGCGGGCTTTTTTGCTGTGCTTTCTGGCTTTTTCGGGGTGGTTTTTTCTCATGAAGCAAGCCTCTATTTTTGGAAAGAGCAAGGTCCCGGAGGCGGCATGGGAGGGAAAGTGGTCTCTTTTCCGACCGGTCCAATGATTGTGCTTTGTGCTGCAGTGCTCTTTTTTATTTCCATCCTCTTTTCAGGAAAAAATGGACTCGTTTTTAAGCTCTATCGAAAAATACTCTTTTCATGGCACTGTGAGCAGGAAAATCTATTGAAAATTATGTGGAAAATTTCTTCTCGAAAGAGCAATGCTAATAGCAGTTTTCAAGAAATTCAAGAAGAGTGGCATCGAGGTTTATTGTCTCTTCGCTTTGTGCTTTTTTTACTCAAAAGGCGAGGCTGGTTGAAAGAAAGACTAAAAGATGAGTATACACTCACCTCGTTAGGTATGTTGTGGGGAAGAAAAATAGTGAGACTTCACAGGCTATGGGAGGTCTATCTTGTCGAGGTGTGTAAAGTAGCTAAAGATCGCGTGCATTTAAGTGCCGAAGAGATGGAGCATGTCATTACGCCTAGTATTGAAAAAGAACTGACCATCATTTTGCAAAATCCACGAAAAGATCCTCATAATAATCCGATTCCTCAGCATGAGGAGTCTTTTCTTTTAGGGAAAAAATGATACTGGCAAATACTACTTCCTACACAGCAAATCCCTACTTTGATAACAACTTTTTTGAGTTTTTTGGAACACTTGCTTCCAGGATATTTGCCTTTATTTCAGGAGCTCATCTGCAGCTGGCAGCAGATGAGCTGCAAATTTTGGTCCTCGCCTTAATAGCAATTTCAGCAAGTGTTGTAGGTACATTTTTAGTACTTCGAAAAATGACTATGCTGACCAACGCACTTTCGCACACTATCTTA